>NZ_JAUBPI010000044.1:0-50455 GCF_036700645.1 Microcoleus sp. S36b_A4
ACGCATGAAAACTCAAACTTATGCCAGAGAGGAAGCTTGCACAAAAAGCAGGAATGAGTCGTAGCAATAGCAATGTTCAGAGATATATTTATACCAAAATATAAAAAACTTCTCCAATAAAGAGGAGCGTTTGTATGGTAGAGCCACAACACGCTCAGTATTGAACAAAAATTCAATTAGGCAAACGATCGCCCTCGCAGTTTTAGTAGAATTAGCAGGCTCAACAAATACTTTTCGATGCAGTATGCGGGGTGAAATGAGCAGTCGAACAGAAACTTACGCTAAGGAATTGATTAGTCGTTTTGAATACTGCGCTCGCCTCTTATAAACCTGTACCAATTGAGCTGTCTGAAATTTAAAAGCCTCAAATCCTTACTGTGCCGTACAAAAAAGCTGTACCAAAAAACCTATGCTCTAGTTGGTACAGTTTAATTTTCAACTCTTTAAGTTTTTGAGAGACAAAAAAAGTAGTTCCCAGAATGCTTATCCAGTAAAAGTTTCAGCCGATTCGTAAGTTTCTGTACGACTGCTCATTTACCCCCTAACTTGTCTACCGCATCACTGTACAAGTTGGGCTTTATTCGATCGCGCTCTTCAATGCCAGCAACTTTAGAGAGCGGACTTTCAGCAGTCGGTGAGGGAGTGAAGGGCAATCGGGAGATCGACTCGACCCCCTTCCAGCGCCGGAGTAACCGTGCTGTACCAGTTTTAAGCCCTGGGTTAGGATATGCACCTATCCTGACCTAGCCTTCGGGTGTGGCGTGTTGGGTATTTATAAAACCACTTTGAGATACCTAACCTCACCCTGCAACTCGCATACCTCACCCTGCACCCTGAGCCGATCGCAATTTTTGCCCTAAAATCCCCAGCTAAAATCTGTTTTTAGAAATCTGTTGACACTAGATAAGACCAATCTAAAATTGACAATATGAAAGCTCAACAAACTCACATTGCCCTGTCCGAACTTCGATTACAAGTTGAGGCTGCGCGTATTGACTTGGAAAGCCTAAAGGCTCAGCAGGTTCAATATTTAGCAAAAGCCCGATCAGAGGTTCAGACCGTTGAGGTAGGGATAGCGCAGTGGAAGGCAAATGAAAGGGAGTTTGGAATCTACAAGATGTGGCAGTCCTTCCAAATTTTCCCCAAGTTGCGCTGATTACAACTTTCTAGCTTCTGTATCAAATCTGGATTGTTGGGACTGATTTGGCTGCCAAGATGTTTGATGCACCGTTGGCTAAAAATGCACCCCACTTCTGAAAGCTAGAGTCAAATAAAAATCAGAAATTCCTGTATCCTGACGTAGTGGCGCTGCTTTCACGTTCTAGGCGGGGAAATACCCTTTTCTCGCCTAAACCTCTAGTGGGGTTTTTTCGACGGGCTCTTAAGTCTTTGTCGAAGTGAAAAAATTTAGAAGACTGTCGGAAAAATAGCCACCACCCCTGCCGATTTCTGCGGTCTAAGCACACCCACTGTTAGCAAGCACCGTAAGCACTTACAGTCAGAGGGACTTTTGCCAGAAATAAGTGAGCGAAGTGACAAGAGCGGCCGCAAGCTCAACACCGGGAACATTGGCACAAAAGCCAACCATAAAGAGAAAATTCTCAAAATTGCCAGCGAGATGGATAGAGATGAAATAGAGGAAATTATTGAACTACTAGAGGCAATGCTCTAAAAGCGAAACCAGTTGCGCTTCTGTCAGAGAATAATTAATTGTAACTTGTCCAGTAACTTGTCCACCATATCACTGGACAAGTTAAGCTTTATACGATCGCGCTCTTTAAAGCCAGCAACTGTAGAGAGCCGACTTTCAGCAGTCGGTGAGCAGAGTGAAGGGTGATCGGAATAATGCAAAGACTAGGCTGGATGATGACCGTGATCGGAAGGAGTCGAGCGATTAAGCTGCTGTGTTCCAAAAATCCCTTGCGATCGACAGAGGATAAACGGCACTCTTTTGTATATTCTTAATTCACCTAAAAAGCGTCCCACAAGACGCTTTTAAAAAGGGTACCTTTGCAGAAAATCCGATCGTGAAATTAGATTTCAAACTGTGAATCTAGCAGTCACCCTTCACTGTCTAAGCATTGGTCCTACCTGCAATCTCTAGAAGTTTCAATTAAAACCTGCCATGATTAACCTTTATTTGATTACAACCTGTAGCTTATATCGCATCCATAGCGATCTGACGTTCTTAACTGGAGTTTAGACTAAAAAAGAGAGAACGGTGGCAAAAGCAGGACTTGAGCCACCGCGCCGGGAGAGAATGAGGGTGAAAAATAAAACCTATCCACTCCCTCAATGAACAGTGAACGATTAAAGGACTTTCGTCAAGCAGCATACGAATTATTGGTGCGAGCTCTCCTATGCCACTTTCGAGCTAATGGATGCAGTGATGACCACCAGGAATGCGTCTTGTTTGGCAGAATTTTCACTCAGCCCGCTATTCAATAGACAATGGTCAAGTATCTATGAAGCCTTACAAGACTGTAGACCAGACCGAAAAAAACTGATGGAGTTGTATCGAGAGCAATTAGAACAGCAAGTACCCGCAACAGAACATATATTAGTGGCGATCGATCATACTGTATGGGGGAGACCGGACGCTAAAACCTTAAAAGACAGAACCCATGAATATCAGGGGGGCGTAATTATAGGACAAGGGTACAGTACAATTGCCTGGATACCTGAAGCTCATGGAAGTTGGGCATTACCCCTACTCCATGAACGAATTAGTAGTGGGTCTTCACCCATACTTCAAGCAGCTTCCCAACTCAAACTTTTCTGTGAACAGAGCCTCAACCCAGTATTAGCAGTTTTAGACCGAGAATATGGCAATGCAACTTGGGTATTAGCGCAAGCAGATATTCAAGCTGATTGCTTAATGAGAGTCCGAAAGAATGCCTGGAAAGTGGTCGGCACCACCAGCCTATAGTGGTCGCGGTAGACCACGGAAACACGGGTCCAAAATGAGACTCAATGACCCAACCACATGGCTCGAAGCGGATACTGTGATTGAAATGGATGAACATCCACAGTTGGGACAAGTCCGAGTCAGTCAACGGCTTGACTTACATTTTTATCGTGCGCCGGGACATCCAGTTAATTTAATCCTCGCCCTTAAGAATGAATCCCATGTCAAGCGGTCAGCCGTTTCCACCCTTGTGGTTGGTTTGGGTGGGAGAACGAACTCTATCCTTAGAAACTGTTTGGTTTAAGTATTTACGACGCAAAGAGAGTGGATCATTGGTATCGGTTTGCTAAGCAACGATTACATTGGACATTGCCTAACTTGAGAACTCCCGAACAATCTGAGCGTTGGAGTGATTTAATGCCGCCCCGGAGTTGGCAACTCTGGCTGGCTAGGGATTTAGTTCTCGAAAATCGACTGCCTTGGCAGTCTGCTATGATCGATTTAACTCCTGGACGTGTTGCCCAATCAATGTTATCGGTTTTAGTTGACATTGGTACTCCGGCTCAACTACCTAAACATAGGGGGAAATCTCCTGGCTGGGAAACAGGAAAGGTACGGATATCGGCACCGCGATATCCCACTGTCAAGAAACGAGTTTCTCGACGCAAAAAGTCTTCAAGATTAGTTGTTTAATCTCCTCTTTTTTGAGTTGTTGAGCAATAACTTGCCTTCTGTTGAAAGGCAGCTACTTTTAGATGCGAGCGTTTTTTAGTCTAAACTCCAGTCTTAATGACTCGCAGAAAATGATTTTGGAAACTCATCGATACCCTCTCGGTATCAGGTGCATTGGGGTTGTTAGGCCGCTAGAGGACTTGGTAACCAACAAGTTTTTATGACTTATTTGGATTTCATTTTTCGGATTTGTGCCAAAGCACGTATAATAGGGGGATCTTTAATGTGTTTAGGAATAATTATTTTATCATCCGGCTGAATACCACATAAGTCAAAATCATGCTCCCCTATTTGCCATGCAGGACGAGTAAATATTTGTCGTTTCAAAACCCCTAATTCCTCGAAGGACTCTGCGCTAGAAAAATCTTGAGATATATACGCTGGAGTAAGAATATAAAAACCTAATTTTTCAAACAACTCTACAAACTGATCTAGATTTCTTGAATCTCTTGGCTTCATAGTATTAATTTGATATGTCAAGATAAACTGTGAATTGTTAGAGGCTTTTACCCAGTCAGGATTGACTCCGATAACAACACGATAAGCTGCTGGGTTATCCGAATCAATTCCGGTAATGATGGATAGCCTTATTCTTTCCTCTATATCTTCGTCCCCAAACTCTTGTTTCCATTGAGAAAAAATCTGCTTGCCTGCATTCTCATTACCAAATAAAAGTGCAAGGTTTAACTGTGGTAATTTTTGACTGTTTGGAATGAAGCCGAAACCTGTTCCTTTCCAATTGGCTTTATCCCAAAGAGCAACATTAAGCAGAGAATAAACTTTACGATCACGATGCTTTAGATGATCGACACTCTTAAGCTCTGGAGGAGGTTCGCCCTGACCTGATTTAGCTGTTATCGAGGTAGTCTGTTCAACAGAAGCAGCCTGAATTGTTTCATTATTCCAAACGGTTGTTCGGTGAGCTGGAAAACGCTTATTTCCATCATTGGCTTGCCAGTCTGCAAGTTTAATTTTTGGAGTTTTGCCCAAAATATTCCAAATAGCAGTAGCTACGTTAGTAAAATCAAATGCACGTGAAAAAGCAGACTCCTCTCGCAGCCTATCAAAGTACGGTCCTGGATCTGGTATAAAAGCTATGTGAAAAACTAATTGAATAACTAACTCAGCCAATTCTTTACTTAGTGTTTCAGAATTAATATCTGCATAAGATTCATTGACAGAATGCTGCACTTTCATTAGAGTTTCATTATTTGCAGAAGTTTCCATCTGAATTTTAAAATTAATAACACCTACAACTGAATTTGAAGGAGAAATTTGAAATCTTATATTTGACTGATGTGGGAACAACCTAGAATCAAGACTCGTGGCAAGAAAAGCTTCAAAAGCAGCAAGAATTGACTCTGCAATAAATAAAGATCTATTGTTGGTTGGTGCTTCAGCAATTATATTACAGCCCAATACTTGAGAGCTAAGTTCTACTTTGTCCTCTGCTAAAAACTCAGGAACCTCTGGTAAATCGTGACTCGCTTGTTGTGCTATCCAAGCCTCAAAAAATTCACGGACACGTGCTTCATTTTCTTCCTGTAAAATCCAACCTTCAGAACGAAGAGCATCTTCATGTCCTAGTGCATATAGCGATGCTATAAATGAATGATTTAAACTAAGCTTTTTGAGGATTTCTGGAATAGATTCCAACCAATGTAAGTCCTTGAAGGTAGTCTTAAGAAGGAGTATCCCAAGAACTCGATCCTGAGCCTCTCTCTCTTTCAAGAATCTCTCTTGGGTTTCTTCCTCAAATCCAAGCACTTGTGCAATAGCTGTGACATTTTCAATCCACGTGAGAGTAATTGGAATTTGCCCTAACTGTAATTCAATCCAAATCAAACGCTGTAAACAAGCGAAAGCTTGAATAGTAATTGTGCCATCTTCCCAATACTGATTAAAAGCCTGAGATGCTGCTAGAAGCATATTAGAACGTGCAGCCCACAGTAAACCTGCTGATTCATAAGCACTCGCACATAAGGCTAGAGCAGCAATTAACTCCCCACGGCATTCACGCATAGCCAAATCATGCTGCGCTCGACCAAGAAGACGAATTGCTTCGTAATGGTTTCCACTGATAAGCTTTTGGTTTCCTCTCGTCAGGAGCATACGCCCAGAAGTCGCTCTACTCTCTCGCTCTTGGGAAAGTAGAAGCATGCACTCAAAAAGCTCATCAAAGCCAGGATCATCAGGCAAATACTCACCTAATTCCATAAGGATCTTAATGAGAGGAGTTACATGAAAGTTAACTAAACCTTTGCCTTCCTCAAATACTTTACGGAATTCACTAAATATTCTTTTAAGTTCAGCAGGTTTATCGTTAAACTCGCTAACATCCATCAGTAACTCAAGCGATCGTGACTGTAAAACAGTGCTTGGTCGGTCTTGCTCAGCCTGGAGTCTTTGTAATTCAATACGTAAAGTTTTAGCTCGTGTATCTAGTTTTGCGTCAGAAGCATTAAGTTGTGAGCGTTGAACAGTAGCCCATAATAACTGCCACAACCTAACTGACAATTCAATATCTTTAACTTGGTTGCTACCAACTGCTAAACGTTCAACGTTATCGTAGATTCGATTAAAAGTATTAAAGTCATCATGCCACCAAAAAGAAGTCCAAGCCTTATCGTAAGCACACTGAAGCTTCTGCTGAGGCGTTCCATATTGTTCGGCTACACGTTCAGCTCGTGTAAAACGTCCCTCGACTTCTACACGTGGCCATTCAAGTTCACGTGACAGTGTAGCTGCCTCAATGCAATCTTCAACAAGTTGATACTCAATGCCTTGATAACGAGTGGGGTCTTGTATCTGCGCCTCTAACTCCTTTAACTCAGATTCACGAGCTGTATCTAAAGAACCTTTCTTAATAGATTGAGTCAGTGATGAACTAATTTTGAGATTTTCTATAGCTAAATGTTCTCGCTTGTTCTGAAACACCTTATCAAGTATCCAGGTTCTGTCCAGAACTCGTACATTAACGTTGTATTTTATACGCAATTCATCCTCAATAGTGGCTCGATCTTTATCTTTGATGTATTGATTACTGATGAAATAGATCAAGGTGTAGCCACGCTGCGTTTCTACAATGCCTTGTACATCAGAACGAACTTTTGAACGCCATTCTTTTTTTGCGCTGATGGCAAATGCCCAACGCTCTGAAGCCGCTTCGCGTCCAATGCCCTCATACCAGCGAAGTGAAACAGTATCGGAAACAGGGTATGTTTCAGAGTCTACCTTGCTATCTCCTCCTCCAGTGGGTCCCGTTTGGGGCAAAAGGTTAGGACAAAGCTCTTTTTCAGCTAATCGTCGGCAGAAATGCTCAAAATCTTTTTCTTGGCTACGATTAGTCAAAGTTTCTAAGTGGTATTCAAGGAAACTCCGATCTAAAAGTGGCTCTCCAACTACTTGTGTATCAGAAAACAGATAGGGTCGTCGCGCCCTCATGAAATCCGAAGGACAAAAGACTGCTGATTCAGGTTGCTGATGCTTTTCATTCATAAACTTTTTTAAACCTTAACTAGAAAATTAAATGTTATTTGATAGTACGTAACTACTATTATACTTGGCAAATTTTTATTTAGGACTCATCTCAAAAAACTTAAATTATTAAACTTACAGGCTTACCTTAGCATCAACGTTATTTTCAAATGCCAAAGAAAAATTTGTCTAATCCAAAGGTTTTCTTTAGGCGAAACTGTCATGAGCGTTTCTTGAATGAGAATGCTGGTTGCGATCGCCCCTCGGTGTAAGTTGGGTTGAGCCTGTCAAATCCTTGCTTGTAAACCGCAAGATTATTTGTCCAGTTAATTGTCCAGTCGCTTACTGGACTAATCAGAGTTACAATTTATCCAGTACCAAACTGGACAAACTGGACATATGGAAACTTACCCGATCGCAAGCCTGCAAGAGCGCTACAGCCTAAGCAGCAAGCAATCTGTGTACGATCGCATAAAAGCTTTATCGATCGAACCAGTAGCCCGAGGCAAAATTTCCAGTGACCAACTGGACAAACTGGACAAGTTAAATCAGCATCTAAAATCTGGTGGCACCCTATCTGATTTTGAGAGCAGCCACACCGAAATTTTCAAAACAGAAGCGATCCAACCTGCGACCACAACAGCTATAAATCAAGACAGAGAAAACTTTCTTGAGCTCATCGAGGTGATCACCAGACACATTGCAGCAAATCGCGACCCTCTGCAACATTACGCAGCGTTGGAACAGGCGATCGCCTCCGGTTGGATTTTATCGACAGCCGAAGTTAGGGCGCTCATCGGAGTTAAGCCCAGTGGCGATCGATTCAAGCGGGGCGCTTTTGCATTCATCCGAGCCGACAAAGTTGGGAGTCAGGCTGGATGGAAGGTTGAAAAAATATGACATTTTAAGGCGATTGTTTTGAATAATAGTTGTTTCGATCACCTTCCCCAATGAAAGACAGCCAAGCCGACTGTGTAAACTTAATCTGCTGGACAATAGCTCTCAGCCATCAAACAACAGCCCGCCAAATAGCCACCATTCTCAAGAAGTCTGCGAAAAGGGACACGCCGATCACGCCGCCATTTGGCAGACCCTTACAGCATCTGAGCAAACTGAATACCGCCGACTACTTACCCCGCCGCCAATTGCCCAATGTTTTGCAAGTCGGATTCAATGGGCGATCGGCAGAAAGTTGTTGGGTGTTGCGCTGGGTATTGACTGGAACTTGGCAGATGTGATCGACACGGGGAAATTTGAGGTGGCAGATTTAGTGGCGATCGTGTCTGAAAGGCACTTCAAGGTATTAAGCTTTCTGAAGGCGCGACCATTTGCCTAGTGAGATGATATATAGTTAGGTACTCATGTTAATTGATAGTACCCATGCAAACTAAGGCAGACATTCAACAATTTATCTGCCAAGTAAAGAAAAGCTCTGGATTGACCCAACACAATTCGCCTTTCGTTTAGACGTATTGCTTTCTCATGCTCGCAGGTGGGCAAGAGATTTTTTAGTTCCATTACTATTAGCGATGAAACAGATTGAAGAAATAGCGTCACAATTCGAGTTGAACTTTAGATAAAGAAAGTTATGCCAGAGAGGTTGTTGCAACTTGACGATTTACGAAATGTTGATAGTCCGGAAAGAGTCGCCTCTCTATTTCAGAAATTGGGCTATGTTATAAAAACTCAACAGCTTGGTGTGGAAACCTTTAATTTATCGGAGCGGAATGCCACATCGATTTGTAACGCGCATTTGATTGCCGACCAGGGAAATGGCGAACTCCAAGTTTTACTGTTTCAATTGCACCCTGACGAATGGGCTTCTCCCAGTACCGCTAGCACTCGGATGAAAGCGATCGCCAATCAGGTTTGCCGTAGCGCCAACGAATTTTTACTACTGGCAACCAAAGATTACAACCAATTAATGCTGGTTAACCCCCGAAGAACCTTCGACGAAGGAATGAACGTTAAAACCAGTATCCGTAAGCTATTAATTGACCGTACCAATCCTACTGCTTACGATCGCGATCGCCTAGAAGCCATTGCCGCTGGTCATCGAACACCACGAGAACTGTATGCGGCCCAGTGTGAAGCATTTGATGTTGAAAAACTCACCAAACAGTTTTATCGGGGTTACAAAGAATTATTTGATCGGGTGCAGGCTGCTGTCAAGAAACATAACCCGCACTCGTACTTTAACGATTCAGACCGCTTGCACCAGTTTTCGCAGCGCTTACTGGGACGGGTTATGTTCCTCTACTTTTTGCAAAAGAAGGAATTTTTAGCAGGCGATCGCCGTTTCCTTACCAAACAATACGAGCCCTTCAGAACCAAACCCGACGATACAAACTATTACGGCGAAGTCCTAGAACCGCTGTTCTTTGAAACTCTTAACGCACAACGCCCTAACTTTGAGTCACGTTGGGGCAAAATTCCCTATCTCAATGGCGGTTTGTTTGACCGAGATTATGGTGCAGGCATTCGAGACGCAGCCGGACGAGAAACACCAGAAACTATTACTTTACCTAATTCTCTATTTGACCCCGGCAGCAGTGACGGCATTCTGGGATTTTTCAATAGCTACAATTTCACTGTATCTGAGAACGTCGCGGGTGATGAAGATGTCGCCGTTGACCCTGAAATGTTGGGTAAGGTTTTTGAGAATATGTTAGCCGCCGAGGAACGAGGACAATCGGGTACGTTCTACACTCCTAGAGGGATTGTTCAGTTTATGTGTGCTGAGGTGCTGACTCGTTATCTGGTTGATGAATCGGGGATGGACTTAGACGCGGTAAGGCAATTCGTAGAATATGACCCTGATTTATCCGACACTGACTTTAATCAGTTAATGAGTCCTCAACAGGCGCGATCGCTCAAGAAAGCCGTTGAGAATATTAAGGTGCTTGACCCGGCTGTAGGTTCCGGTGCTTTCCCATTGGGCATGATGCAAACTATTTTACAGGTGCGGCAAGCAATCGCTCGTCGGGAAGGGATGACTGTACAGCGTGGTAGCCTCACCATGAGCGAGTGGAAACGAGAGATTATTGGGAATAATCTTTATGGTGTGGATATCAAACCGGAATCGATTGAAATTGCTAAACTGCGGATGTGGTTGTCGCTGGTGGTGGATATTCCCAACATTGACAATGTAGAACCACTGCCAAACCTTGACTATAAGTTAATGTGCGGTGATTCCCTCATTTCTACTATTTATGGTGAGCGACTGATTCCTGACCCTACTAAGACTCAGCAGGGAATGTTGGCAGTAACACCGATCCAGCAAGCAATTCAACCACTACTAGAGTTGCAACATCGATATTTTGATGCTCAAACCGAAGAACGCCACCAGTTGCGATCGCAGATTTTAGAAACAGAAGCCAATGTGTTTAGGGTGGCTGTGGCCGATCGTCGCCAGTATTGGGTAGGCAGACAGCAAGACTTAGAACGCAAGATTAAAGCGATGAAGGGTAAGGTTTCTAAGCTTCAAGAAAAGGAACTAGCCGAGATCGCTGCTAAGTTGACTGAGTTGGATAGGTTTGCTTTTGAGGTGGAAAGTGGGGAGCGATCACTTAATTTTTTCCAGTACCATCTGCACTTTAGGGATGTGTTTGATAAGAAGGGTGGTTTTGATGTAGTGATTGGCAATCCGCCGTATGTGCGCCAAGAATCAATTAAGGCATTAAAACCTGCTTTACAGAAAGAATTTGAATGCTTTGCAGGAACCGCCGATATTTTTGTTTATTTCTACGAGCGGGGTTTTAGGCTTTTAAGAGATGGTGGACATCTTACCTACATCACCTCTAATAAATATTTTCGGTCAGGCTATGGTGAAAAGCTCCGTAAGTTTTTAGGAGAAGAGTCAACCGTTCAGATATTAATTGATTTTGGAGATACTTCAGTGTTTGAAGCGATCGCATATCCAAGTATTGTAGTTCTTAGCAAAGAAAAGCCTACTTCAGAAACTAAGATACAGGTACTAACTTGGGAGCAAGCTAAGTTAATTGACGATTTACCGCGAATCTTTAAAGCGCAAAGCTTTGCTATGCCTCAATCGGAATTAAAATCTGATAGTTGGCGTATTGATTCTCCAGCAGCTTTTGAATTGCTAGAGAAACTACGAAAGGCTGGAACCTCATTAGGAAAGTACGTTAATAGTAAGTTATATTACGGTATTAAAACAGGTTTGAATGAAGCTTTTATTGTAGGGAGTGAAACACGAGATCGGCTGATTGCCCAACATCCGTCATCATCTGAAGTTCTTAAGCCTTTTCTGCGTGGTCGTGATGTTAAGCGTTGGAGAGTAGACTTTGCCGAACAATATCTAATTAAAATTGAGTCATCCGAAAATAAAATACATCCCTGGTCAAATAAGCCTGAACCAGAAGCAGAAAAAATTTTTTCTAAAACTTACCCTGCGATTTACGAACATTTGCAACTCTTTAGGGAGCGTTTAATCAAGCGAGAAGATCAGGGTAATTTTTTTTGGGAATTGCGCTCTTGCAAATACTGGCAAGAGTTTGCTCAGCCTAAGATCATTTATCCAGATATTGCCAATCGTGGTGAATTTACCTTTGATAATAATAGTTATTTCCTTGACTGCACGTTATTTTTTATACCTTCACAGTTAAGCTATTTATTAAGTTTTTTAAATTCAGTATCTGGACAATTTTTTATTAATCAAATTTTCCCTACTATTCGAGGTGATTTTAGACGTTTCAAATCCATCTATGTCTCTCAAATTCCTATTCCCACTACTACTGAACCAGTTCGTAAAGCAATAGAAACCCTTGTGCTTTATGTCCTCTACCTCACGGCCGAACTTAAAGACATTCCCAGTCATGGCGAGAAACTTATGGCAGTTGCTGATGACAAATTGATGCTGAGTTACTTTGAGCAAATTATTGATGCAGTAGTAATGGAGCTATATCTACCCGATGAACTTCATGCCCAGGATAAATACTTTATGCGCCATCTCTTGCAAGAAAACTTGCCAAGTCTAGACAAACTTAAAGGTGACAAAATGCAGGCACTACGTCCGATTTTTCGGCAATTGTTTGAAAAAGATCATCCGATTCGCGTTGGTATATTCTTTTTAGACAGCGTACCTGTAGTGCGGACAATTAGAGGGATTACATGAAAATCACAAAAATTGAACTCAAAAACTTTCGAGCTTTCTATGGAGAACATACCATTGACTTGGGTAAAAAAGGTAGAAACCTAATTATATATGGTGAAAATGGTAGTGGTAAATCTTCCTTACTCAAAGCAATTGAGTTATTTATCGACTCTCATGTACGCAATATTGCATTTTCTCAACATCGCAATTTTTTTGTAACTGATACTGATGGTGGTCATGTCAAAATTTCTATGCGGTCTACTCATCTCGCTCCAGAAACTACTTATGAATGGTCTGATATTACCCGCGAAACCAATGCTCAAGTAATTATCGATGCGTCCAAAACTAAAGGTAGTCTGGATTACAAATCTCTCTTAGAAATTTACTTCTTACATCCAAAAGATAGTGAAGTAGACCTGTTTAGCCTTTTAATAAAAACTATTCTTGCTAACAGCATAAATAGCCTGACACAAAAACGTTTTAGTGAGGAATGGGCGGAAATTGAGCAAAAAAAAGTCCCACACAGTAGACATACTCGCAAAATACAAGAGCTAGAGGATGCACTTAATAATTTTAACAATGGTCTAGCTAGCATCCTAAATCAGCTTAGAGATCAAGCACTGGATATTCTCCAATATTTTGGATATCCAGTTACGATCGACTTGCAATTCCAAGGAGTAACTGTAGATAGAGCCAACAAATGCTTAATAGGTAATAAAGTTGTTCTTTGTGTTAAATTTCTTAATACCGACTTTCTTCTACCTCATCAATTTCTCAATGAAGCCAAACTGTCAGCCATATCACTTGCAATATACCTAGCGGCTTTGCAAGTCAATCCACCAAGTGCTTTAAAAGTATTGGTACTTGATGATGTTTTGATTGGCTTAGATATGTCCAACCGTTTACCAGTTATCACTATTCTTAAAAATTTATTCAATGATTTCCACATCTTCTTAATGACTTACGATAAGGAATGGTATGAAATCCTTAAGCGTCATTTTCCCTCTTGGAAAACCCTAGAACTATATGCTGGTCATGGAACAGATTACGAAATGCCGATTCTAGTTGAAAATAAACAATATCTTGATAAGGCTATAGAATATTTATTGACCAACGATCACAAAGCAGCAGCAATATACTTACGTACAGCTTTTGAGGTAAAACTTAAATGGTTTTGTGAAAAAATGAACCTCCCTATTAAGTATAAAGAAGACACAAAAAAAATACCGTTAAATGAATTTTGGGAAACTATCCTCAAGGGAAATTTTATCGATGAAAATCTAAAAACAGATATGGGAATTTCTCTTAGTTATATAATGAACCCCCTCAGTCATACCCAACTGGCAATCGCGCCAACTGGAGAAATTCAAGCTGCAATTGATACAGTTAAGCGATTAGAAGAAGCACTTGATGCAATTGTTAAACCACCAACTCAACAGCAAAAAGATATTGACAAAGCAAGATGTTTTTTATTGGCGAACGAGCATAATTTATCGGCACAATACTTACGCTCAGCCTTTGAGTTGAAAATCAAGTGGTTTTGCGAAAAAATGAGTCTCCGTGTTAAGTATAAAGAACCAACAAACAAGATACCCCTTAAGGATTTTTGGGACGCTATTATTACGGAACATTACATTGATGCAAGTTTACAGTCAGAGATACAAACTTATCATTCTTACATAATGAATCGCCTCAGCTATGCCCAACTGGCAATCGCGCCAACTGGAGAAATTCAAGCTGCAATTGATACAGTTGAGCGACTAGAAAGAGTTCTTGATATGATCGTTAATCCTGGAAATGCTCCATAGAACAATATGCCCCTCCCGGACTATATCGACAACTCCCAATACAAGCTCGAAGCCGTCCTCAAAACCCTAATCAAAGACGATCGTCAACTCATTCTCGACATCGCCACTGGTTTTTTCCGTATTGAGGCATGGGTGCGGCTAGAAGATGCTATGAATGCCCTAACCAGTCTTAGACTCCTGATTGGGCGCGACCCTACCATCCGTCCCGCTGAGAGCGATCGCATTGACTTGATCCACTACCTTCGGCGCGACCTCCAACAGCAGCTAGAGGGTCAAACCTTCAAACTGGAGTACAAGCAACAGATAGACCGCTTGATTGCCTATCTCCAGCAAGAGCACATTCAAGTAAGATTGTTTGGGGCAGTGGGCGATAAAACCCAATTTCTGCACGCCAAAGCTTATATCTTCGACAAGTACAGCATCATTGGTTCTAGTAACTTTACTCCATCGGGGTTGAGTGGCAACACCGAGCTAAACGTGGTCAACAAGATTGAGGCAATTGCGCGTGACTTACGGCACAACTGGTTTGAAAAGTTCTGGAACGACCCCAGCGTTGACCTTGACTATAAAACCAAACTCATAGGCGCGCTCAACGCTTCCAAGTTTGGGAGTAAAGCTTACACGCCCTACCAGGTATTCGTCAAAGCACTGTACGAGCTATTTAAAGATGAAACCCAGAGCGAAGGGAGCGATCGCACAACCTTAGAATTAGCAAGTTTTCAACAACAAGGGTTTGAGCAAGCAGTCAGGTTAATTGATCGCCACGATGCTTGCATGGTTGCTGATGCAGTAGGTTTAGGTAAAACCTATATTGGTTTGAGGCTAATTGAGCATTACCTACAGGAAGAGCGCAGTCCTGGTTATGTACCGCGTGCTCTAGTAATTTGCCCCGCCCAGTTGCGAGATTTTGTATGGATTAAAAAACTGGATGAATATGGTATCAAAGCAGATATCGTGTCTCAGGAAGAATTGGGGCGCAACAAGTTTGATATTAGACGCTTCACCAAACATGACATCGTTGTGGTAGATGAATCGCACAATTTCCGTAACTCTGGAACTAACCGCTTTCTTAATCTTCAGAAGCTAATTAGCACAGGTAAGCGTAATAAAAAGATCGTGCTATTGACGGCAACTCCGATCAATAACACTGTTTACGACCTGTATCATCAAATGCTACTCATGGCACGTAATACCCCGACCTATTACCGCGAGTGGGGTATCAGCAATCTTACCAGTTACTTCCGAGCCTTAGATAAAGGCAATATCGAAATTACAGAACTGCTTATGCAGACAATGGTGAGGCGATCGCGCTTGGATGTCATTAAACGACAGAAAGCCGGGGAACAAATTTTTATTGGTGGTAAAGAGATACATTTTCCTACCCGTCAGTTAGAAAAATTCACCTATAACTTTGAAGAGACTTATCAAGGATTATATGCTAGGATTGCTGAGCAAATAGATTGCTTGAACTTAGCTCCCTATAATATCAAGTTATTTAAGCGCAAAAAAAATAAAAATGACGAAGTAGAAGTCAAAAAAAATAATGCACTAGCCGCCTTAATGAAATCTCTATGGTTAAAGCGCTTAGAAAGTTCAATAGTCGCTTTTGAAACAAGCATTACAAGACAGCAAAAGTTTCAATCTGAGTTCAATAGCTGCCTGCAAGATGGCAAACTGTTAACCACTAATAAATTTCAAAAAATTGTAGCTGCTGAACAAGATGAAGAGGAAAATATTGAAATTACGGAAATATTAGAATCTCTTACAGACATTGACCCGCAGGATTACGATATCACTCAACTTCAGAAAAAAATTTCTGAAGACTTTCACAACCTCGAAGAAATTATCAATAAATTGCGAAACATTCGTCAAGCTGTGGCAGAGGGTACAGAGAACGATCTAAAGTTAGTCGCATTCAAAAATTTACTACAACAGCAGTTACAGAACAAAAAAAGCCTTGTCTTTAGCTACTTCAAGGACACCGCTAATTATTTGTATCAAGAGCTAATTAAGGATAAGACATGGTTAGCAGTTATGGGTAACCCGGCGATCGATATTATCACTGGCGCGACATCTCCCAAGATGCGGCAGGATAAGGTCAAGCGCTTTGCTCCCAAAGCTAACTGTGAAAATGCAGAAGACTTGCAAGAATGCTTAGACAATCCTATCGACATTCTAATCTGTACTGACGTGCTATCGGAAGGGCAAAACCTACAGGATGCAGGAGTGCTAGTAAATTATGACCTTCACTGGAATCCAGTTCGCATGATTCAACGCGCGGGACGCATCGATCGCCTGGGTACAGATTTTGAAAAATTATTTATTTACAACTGTTTCCCAGAGGAAGGTTTAGAAAAGCTATTAGGACTGGTTAAGCGATTACAAGAACGGATAGCCAGAATAGATCGTGAAGTTGGTTTAGACGGTAGCGTTCTAGGGGAAACTATCTCAGAGAAGTCAATTGAAGAATTACGTAAACTTAAACAAGCTGATACAGATGCAGAAAAAGCCGCAATTCTGGAAGAGTTAGAGCAAGGCGGCGATCTCATGTCGCTAGATGAGATGCGTTTTCCATTGTTAGAGTTTCTCACGAACAAAAGCAGAGAACTTATCGAAGAAATCCCAATGGGAATTCATAGCACCCGCAAAGATGGGCCAAATGGTATATTTCTAGCTTTCAGTGCCAAAGACCGCAGTATATGGCATTTTTACCCACGCATTAATGGTGCGATAACTACAGACCGTAGCTCAACTTACAAAGACTTGATAATAACTAATGAAAAACGAAAGATTTTTAAAATGATTCAGTGCAAGGAAAGTGATTATCCAAAGCCTGACGATTTACCGCCAGTAAATTTTGATAATGCAATTTTTGCTGTTTTGCCAGGTGCAGTTAATAATCTGGTAGAAGACTTGCAAAAGCAGCAGGCTAGCAGCTATATAAAGCCACAGTTATCAAAATTAATGCAAAAGATATACACAGCATTAACACAAAAAGACCTGCGGTCGAATAATGATGAATTAGAAATAGAGGCTAAAGATCACGTCCTGAAGGTTATTACCTCGACTAATAATATGAAAACCTTCGAGAAAGAGATAAAAAATATTTGGGATAAATATGTGTCAGATAAAAACCTCACTAATCTTGTTGCCGATCTTGAGGAATATTTCATAGAAAAAGAAATAGGACAAGATATTGAAATGGAGGAGGAAACTTCGGTAGACATTATCAAAAAGGAAGATGTGCAACTTGTTTGTTACGAATGGTTTAAGTCAAGTTGACAACAGCCTGAAAACAATCAAGATAAATCTTTAGCTTGTAGGGCTAAAATCCAAATAGGACAGTGTTGGCGAAGCTGCTTTTAGCATTCTCACGCATTATACTTCAACAACCACCGCAGCAAATACAGCAATTAACCACCTAGCAAACACGAAATGGAGTCTAGTAATTAATGTTCATTGCACCGCTCGTCTCAACAATTACGGCTCAAGTTTCTCAGCCAAACAATCAAGCTATTAATGCCCAGGTAGTTAGTGTCGGCGACGGCGACACTCTCACCATTCGCAGCACTAACGGGCAAAATATAACTGTGCGGCTGGCTTGCATTGACACGCCTGAAAGAAACCAACAAGGAGGAAAAGAGGCAGCCAATCGCCTTACTGCACTTCTTCCCAAAGGTGCATCAGTTAAAGTCGTCGTTGTAGATAAAGACCAGTATGGTCGCACAGTTGGAGTTGTTTTCAACGGCAGTAAAAATATTAATGTACAACTTTTACAAGAAGGACAAGCCTGGGTGTATGAGCAGTACATAGGCAACTGTCGCACGACCGCCGACCAATTGCGCCAAGCTCAAAGCGTTGCCAAGCAAAACCGAGTCGGGTTATGGAGTCAAGCTAATCCTTGCCCTCCCTGGGACTTTAGAAAAAATCAGTGTGTAGCACAGCCCGCTGCTGCGCCACAAAAACCTGCACCAACTCCACAAAGGCCTGCGTCAAGTCCACGAAATAATTGTGACCCGAGTTACCCCGATGTTTGTATCCCGCCCGCACCGCCTGATTTAAATTGTGGCGACATTTCTCACAAACGCTTTCGCGTACTGCAACCAGACCCACATGGATTTGATAGAGACAAGGACGGCATTGGTTGCGAGAGGTAAAGGAAACTTGACGCATTTTAATTCCCGTTGATTCGCCTTTTTGGGCGGTTGGCAGGGCAACTGCACTGTCAAAATCTAAAACCTGAAATTATTTGGTCAAAAAGAGCGGCTGGTATTCTGTTCTCTAGCGGCAAAGCCGATCGGCTTCGCCGACAATCAACCAAACCGGAATCCCCCAACTACTTACAGTTAGGGCTTTTTTGCGTCACACTCGCACGTCGCAAGTGAGTGCTTTTTAAAAAACTGGATGTGGTGGGAGCGCTGGCACTCAGAAAGCGGTGAGAGCGGTCGGAGTGCGGTTAAAAATCCGCAAAGATTCACAGTTGCTAATCTTTTATGTAAAGAGCTATCATTATTATGCTTTTACATAGATAAAAACAATATGCTTTCCCAATCACCTGGTATTTATATTCTTTTAGCTGCTGTATTGTCTAGCGTCTCGTTATTAATTAATAATTGGATTAACAATAAATTTCAATTGGATCGTGAAAATCAACAAAGAATTTGGCAACAAGAAACTGAGAGACAAAAATGGTATCGAGAAAAAATTTATGAGTCCTATAGAAGTTCAATTCAAATTTTAACAAAAGTTATACAAGCGCAATATAAAGCGCAATTTACAAGTGAATACGATGATTCATATAATCCCGATCACGATTTAGACCTCGAACTACTCATAAAGAATTTATACTTTGAATTTTCTTCGGAGTTTACCTTAATAATAGTGGGTCATCCTGATAAAGGAACTAAAGAAATCAATGAAATAACAACTAGAATTATTGACAAAGGTGTGTTTAGAGATCCTTTTACTCTGCGGGAATTAATCACTAAAATAATGGAAAAAGATCCCAGAATAAAAGATGTTAATGAAGAGTATTTAAACAAGTAAAGTCTTCAACTAAGTCTAACTTGATATAGTAAGGTTTATGATGTGTCTAACTGGTAGCTAATAGAAACCCGCCAGAGTTGGAGTCTAGCGGGTTTGATGATTTTTAGATACTGTTGAAAGTTTTACTCACAAGCCATACCGTCTTTTTGTTTGTTAATTGGGTATGGGTCTTTGGGGATTAGGTGCAGGTTTTTGTGGGGTAATGGGATTCTATTTACACTGATTTTTTCTATAGTCCCAAGGTGGACAAGGATTATTTTTATTCCATAGTCCAATTCGCTGATGTTGAGCGGTAGTCTGACCTTGACGCAATTCTTTAACAATAGTGCTACATCTACCAACACCAATATAATTTTCATAGACCCATGCTTGCCCTTCTTGCACCATTTGTAAATTAATATTTTTATTGTCAAAAACCACCAAAACTACCAGTAATTGGTGTTCATATAGGCCTTTATATGCAGGGTAAAGTTTGATTGATGTACCTTTTGGAAGTAGTGTGTTAAGGCGATTATATGCCTCTTTTCCTCCTTCTTGATTTTTTTCAGGTGCGTCAATGCAAGATAACCTTACTGTTATATTTTGTCCTTTATTACTGCGAACAGTGAGTGTATCGCCGTCTTCAATATTGACTATTTGGGCGTTAATAACTTGTGCTGAAACAGCTTGAGCCAAGATCATTATTTTCTTTTATTTGTTAGGTTTTTAGATGGTAATTAATCTAACTATACCTGTTTTTGAGTTTATACTCTGGATATTTTTGAATTTGATAATGTTTTATGTCAAAATATGTGTTTTCTCGATGCATCTGCAAAAGTTACAGGGCTTAGGCGGGAAAGTGATATTTTCCCGCCTAGGACGTGGAAGTCTTGTGGCTCTAGTGTCTTACTAAATAAAAATAGTAAGACAAAACTGTAAGGCACAATTAGTTACTGTGCAGTTAATACCATTTCCATAAACGGATAGGGAGGGAAACTCAAAAATCCCCATCTACACCTTATAACCGTTGTAACTGACCACTTTTGCATTTGCTGAGAAAAGTTTCATAATGCTTACTGAGAGCGTTTTGATTTGGTGCTGTTTTTTGATCCTGTGGTAAAGTCAGTTTCCGATCAGCCAGATATTGATAACAGGTGCCGACGAGTTCAGGGGCAATCACCACTTCATTGGTATCTGGTCGAATTGATAGTAGATGCAGATCAAACAGAGTGTGTATGTCGGCTCTGAGTGGTAAACCATTTGTTGGATGATTGGTTTGAGTACCTTGATATGGAATTATATGTGCTGCTTCAATAGCTGACTCTACATCACAATCAGTTATTGGACATCGACCACCGTAAGCAGTTAACAACTTACGTCGAAATTCAGCCTGTCCTTGTCGCTGCACAATGGAAGCAGTTGTCCGTCGTCTGGCATCTTGAAGAGTTTCAGCGTCAAAGTATTCCTCAGATTCAATTTTCTGACGCTCAGCATCTAGCTCAGGTAACCCTGGATTGCAGGTGTGGAAGCAAGAGTCGAGAATGGTTCGCAAATCACCACAACCTCCATCATCTTGACCGTGCCCCAGAACTTGCGGGAAAATCAGCACCGGGTTATTTTGCAAATCTAGTTTTTCCAAATTCTTCATGCTGCGAATCGCCTCTGGGATTTCAGCAATCTGATTGTTAGGGAGGAGCAGCTTTGCCAGATTCGACAGTTGTCCGAGCATCTTTGGGATAGTAGTAATCTGATTGCCACCAAGGTAAAGCGTTCTCAAACTCGACAGTTGCCCGAGCGTCTCCGGAATTTCAGCAATCTGATTTTTCCCAAGGTTGAGCAATTTCAGATTGGACAGTTGTCCAAGCGTCTTTGGGATAGTAGTAATCTGATTGCTATTAAGGTAAAGCACTCTCAAACTCGACAGTTGCCCGATCACCCCTGGGATTTCCCTAATCTGATTGTCAGTAAGGTAAAGTTCTTTCAGATTCGATAGTTGCCCGAGCGCTTCTGGGATAGAGGTAATTTGATTTTCCCCGAGGTGGAGCTTGTCCAGATTCGACAGTTGCCCGAGCGCTTCTGGGATAGAAGTAATCTGATTGCCACGAAGGTAAAGTGTTTTCAAACTCGACAGTTGCCCGAGCGCCTCCGGGATTTCAGCAATCTGATTGTTAGGAAGAAACAGCTCTTGCAGATTCCACAGTTGCCCGATTACCTCTGGGATACAGGCAATCAGATTATTACTAAGGTCAATTACTTTCAGATTAAACAATTGCCCAATTGCCTCTGGGATACCAGCAATCTGATTATTACTAAGGTCAATTACTCTCAGATTCCACAGTTCCCCGATTCCCTCTGGGATACAAGTAAGCTGATTATTAGTGAGGTGAAGCCACATCAGCCTCGACAGTTGCCCGAGTGCCTCTGGGATAGAGGTAATCTCATTGTCATTAAGCTCAAGGCATATCAGATTCGACAGTTGCCCGAATGCCTCTGGGATGGAGGTAATTTTATTGTTATTCAGGTTAAGTCTTTCCAGATTCGACAGTTGTCCGAGTACATCGGGGATGGAGGTAATTTTATTGTCACAAAGTACAAGCCGTGTCAGAAGTGTACACTTGACAATCTCCAGCGGCAATTCCTCCAACCCCAGTTTAGATAAATCCAGTTCCTTCAATTTTTTCTCAGCAGCCCACTCAATTCGTCGCACCGCTTCTTCTCGGGTCATGTCCTTTACCTCTCAATAATATTTATTATATTGTGACGATAATTTAATCTGTTCGATAAAACGGGTTTATCCCCATTTAGGACTTGTAACCACGAAAGCAATTGTTTTCCACCCCTAGGCTTGCAACCGTTACAGCTTCATCAGGATAAACCTATCTCCTCGCTCAGAGCTTGTAATCGTTGCAGTTAGGTCAGAAAATGAAAAATTTTTACCAAAAGCTTGGAGCCGTTACAGCAAGAAAAAAAATAGGTTTTTTTGAGGTGAGGAAAAGTACACTGCAATAAGAAAAAATTCTATCACAGCCTGTCGTATTCGCTTATTTCTCTATGTAGAATTCACCTTTGTACAAACGACCAGTAATTTGATGAGGGCTGAATTTTCCCTCGTATATTTCCTGGCATATTTTATGTTCTTCTTGTGTCTTTTGTTTGACATATTCTATAAGTTTGTAATTATCGCTGAGAGCCAAAAATTTGAGTGGCAACGGTGCTATCAAATCCCCAAGTTGAACAGGTTCCGCCAATTGGTCAGCTAAAAAAATAACGTAATTTTTCCGACCGAGCGGATGATGATTTTTATCAGCAGTAAAGGGTGTTATATCTAATATTTGGTCTGCGCTACACCAAACTGCGTGATGTGTTGCCACCAAGTAATCTCCATACTCAGGGTTAAAGCGGTGACCGAAAGTCCAACCACAAAGAATACCTCCCCCATCTTTTTTAACTTTAATCAACACATTTTGGAAACACCAGAAAGGACTAGCCCCATTCTCGGGCTGGTGGTATACCTCGCCCAAAGGCTCTGAGCTTATTTCGGATGCAAACTTTTTTATTCCCTCTCTCAATTCTTGCTCTGTAATCATAATTTTAAGTCTTTAAAAATTACCCAATACATACTATAGCAACAAAATACTGCAAGTTGCTATAGTATGTCCATCCCTTCTTACGTTGATTATTAGTGATATTAAGCTCTTGCTGCATATGAGTCTGAGCCAAAAAAATTGGCAGACCAATTTGGTCACCTACCTATTCACGGAAAGTAACATACCTCTACACCAAGCTTGGAACCATTACAGACTTATCAGGCTAGAGTAATTTCCCCATCTATAGCAATCCTAAGTGATTTTCTAGATAGGGAAAATCTGAAAGTCTTGCTATACAAGAAGTCTAGGAAGACAAGATGGCGTTGTGTTGTGAGACTCAGATCGGATTGCTATAGGAGACAGAACTGTTACGGCTAGGTCACGATATTCATATTTTCTGATTGATCATCTCAAACCCTTGCTGCTACATTGAATATTTGCTGGTTGCGATAAGGGTGCGATGAATTCAAGGGTTCACTATGCTTGACGATCAATTGCTGGAAAAATACATCCATACATTCTATGGATATGGCAACTATCACGGAGACTTTTGGTTTGTTGGTAAAGAGGAGGGAGGCGGGGGAACTATTGAAGATGCTTTGCAGCGTTTAAATGCTTGGTCTCGACGTGGATGTAGAGAACTGGAAGACGTTTTTGAGTATCACCAAGCATTTGGTGAATCCAAATGCTTCGGTCAACACCCGAACATACAGCCCGTTTGGGGGAAATTGATCCGAAGTTTACTGAAAGCAAAAGGACAGGAAGCCACACGTGATCAGGTTAGAGGATATCAGGGACAGCAGTTAGCGAGAGAGGGTGGAGAAACTTGCCTGCTAGAGCTGCTCCCGTTACCTTCGCCCAGTGCTGGTATATGGCTGTACTCCGATTACTCACAGCTTCCACAACTTCTGGAGAGACAGGTTTACCGAGAATCTTATGCTGCTCAACGCGCCGACCACATCCGGCATCGAGTCTTGAAATACAAGCCGCGTGCGGTTGTGTTCTACAGTTTAGATGCTTGGTACCAGCAGTGGTGGAGAGCGATTGCAGAGGGAGCCAATTTCAGCACTCATAAGAATGGCTTTCAATCTGGTGCTAATGGTTCTACGCTCTTCGTCATCGCAAAACATCCCACAGCGCATGGTGTAACAAATGAGTATTTTGAGGCGATCGGGGATCTGATAGCTGCCCACTCATCCGATTCGTCTATACTACCGAAGCACGTTTGAGGCATATCCTGAGCCAGAGCCTGGAACCGCTAAAGTCATTAAATACTTTCAAGCGCGTGACACACGAATGTAAGTGTCCTCAGCCGGACGGGCAGGTGGCTATTTTTCCGACGGTCTTCTAAATCTTTTTCACTGCGACAAAGACTTAAGAGCCCGTCGAAAAAATCCCGCTAGAAGTTAGGCGGGAAAGGGTAATTTTCCCAGTCACTCCAAAACCTTGTTCTAGGCGGGGATAATCCAATTTTCCCACTCATTCCAAAACCTTATTCTCTAAAGTTTACAGACTTTTCGTGAATATTTTTCAGACAACAGACATCAAGCTCTTGCTGCACATGAGTTTGATCTGTAAACATTTTCAATCTTCCGGATATGGATTAACAAGACGAGAAATAGAGTTTAAGGTAAGTATCTCACGTTACAGTGAGTAATTAGGCAACCTAATAATCGAGATATATAAAAATTTATACCGTGCAGTAATGACTGGACCACCACCGACACCGACACCGACACCGACACCGACACCGACACCGACACCGACACCGACACCGACACCGACACCGACACCGACACCACCCTCATCGAGTCCAATTTCTGTAGAGCCATCTCCTCCAGTAACTACGCGATTGGGTACATTCACGAAAAAGGTCGTGATGAATGTTTTGGAATTGGTCGATCAAGTGTTCTATGCGTTAATGGGTAGACTTGGAAGAATAGTTTATGGGTCAATTCAGGATGCAATCGCGATAGGTATTATTTTAAAACTTCCCGGTTTAATCAGTAAAATTATTATCGGAGAAGATTTTTCAAGTTTCAATATTTGTCTGCAAGAAAGCCCTTGGGGTATATCCCGTTATGCTTGTTTCATTATTGTAACTTCTGATTTTCTATTGTGGATAGTTCTCGCAGGTCGAATCATTTCTCGGTTTAGGGCAGACTTAAGAATTTAAAAAATAACCCCTAGGAGATATTGGATATGACTCTAATCAAGCGCAAACAAATTAGTCTTTATGAAGAAGCTGAAGCTGGATTAAATTCTTTAGTCAAGCAAACAGCTCAAGTTGGTGCGGGTTTGTTGATGATGCTGTTGCTGACAGGGGGAAACCCACCCGCTTTTACAGTAGGGTTAAGTGTAGTTGGGGGAATTGCGTTTGTTGCCTGGAGTGAAGAAAAGCGACTGACTAAGTTTTATGTGCGACAATCGCCAATTCCTAGCTCTCCTGAGTCTACATCGCAGGTGTCAATCCAAAATTATATTAAGCAAATTCTCGAAGCCAATACAAATAATTTATCTGAATTGGTGAAACAGGCGGGTCTAAATCCGTATGAAGATTTAGCAGGAGCTGATTTAAGTAGTGTTAAAGGAATTGGCTGCAAATTGAGTAGATTTAATCTCAGTGGTGCTGACTTAACTCAAGCTGATTTGAGTCGTGCCGATCTAAGTTTTGCTAACTTAAGCAATGCTAAATTAATAAATGTAAAACTTTGTCGTGCCGACTTAAGTAGTGCTGACTTGAGAAATGCTTTGCTGATGGATGCCAACTTGAGTTTTGCTGACTTAAGCGATGCTAACTTAAGCGATGCCGATTTGATTAATGCTAACTTAACCACTGCCAATTTAAGCAATGCTAATTTGCACAATGCTAATTTGACATCCACAAATCTGAACAATGCCCAAGTAGAAAATGCTCAATTTGGTAAGAATGCCGGACTTGATGAAAAAGCAAAGTATGAATTAAAAAGGCGAGGTGCAATTTTCCCGCAAGACGAACTGATCCCTGTACAAGTGTAAAATTTTGTTTAGACTGCAAAACAATTACAGCGTCATATTAGGGTGTATTTCAGGTAAAAATTAAATTTATTATTCCATCTAAGTAATGCCAGACACCCTACCCCCAATGTCTCAAGTACACCATGAAAATAAGTTCCCAGATTGCTTGTATATGCACTTAGAAGGAATTCTAGTTGAATCTGAGCAAATTAACCTGCCAATTACCATTGAGTTTAACGAACAGTGGGAATCGGTCGAGGGGGGACGTGTCAAGTTTGGTTTGAAAGGTGGAACACTAAATCTCAATCTGAAAAATGGTTATATTCCTCAAAATTTGTGTAACCTGACTGGCTTAAAAATGCTGCAAGAAAGACAAGCAACTGAAACGTTGCAGTTCCCTTCTATATGCGAAGTAACAACAAATGGTTCGGAGTCAAATCCAGCTTGGCTGTTTGAAGTTAAGACAGCTTCGTCAGTGTTGAAAGGAACGTTACCAAAGGAAAACTTAGGAACTGTGACTATAAATAATCAGCCTTGCTGTGCGGAAGCAACTTTTGAGGTTGGACTAAAACACGTTCATATTACGAGAATTGAGGGATTGTGGTCAGAACAAAGTTCTATAAATAAGCAGAGAATCGCGCAAGTAAGGGTTAGAAAAAATTTATATAGCTTATTACAACCATATATGAGTCGAGTAGAGTTGCGATATGGCTAATGAAAACTCTTTGCAAGAACCTCAACACTCTATTCAGCAGATTCTTGAGGCAGAAACCAATAACTTTGTGGAATTGGCGAAAATTGCTGGTTTAGATATTGCTACAGATTTTGCTGATGCGGACTTGAGTGGTGTGGACTTGAGGGATGCGGACTTGAGTCGTGCGAACTTGAGTGGTGCGGACTTGACTTATGCGGACTTGAGTGGTGCGAACTTGACTCATGCGGACTTGAGTCGTGCGGACTTGAGCGGTGCCAACCTGATCTTTGCCAAGCTTAGCGGTGCTAACCTGAGCGGTGTCAACTTGGGTCGTGCCAAGCTTAGCGGTGCCGACTTGAGCAGAGCCGACTTGAGAGGTGCCAAGTTGAGGGATGCCGACTTGAGACGTGCAAACCTAAGAGCAACCGATTTGAGAGGTACCAAGTTGAAAGGCGCCAAGTGGAGCCTTGACAAGTTGAGCCGTGCCAAGTTGATGGATACCTCCACCTATCTCATTATCATTGTTTTTACTTTATGTATTTTTTTTACTACTTTCTATTATCCTACGATCTCCTTGATAGGTTTCTTTGTGAGTATCTTTGTAAGTATGTTGTTGGAGAGCTTTCGGTCATCACTCATCAAAGAAAGAGCGAAAGACGCCAAAAACTCACAGTAAGAGAAATTTCACAAATGATTTAGGATTGCTATGTCACTCGGAATGAGGCATTCGGTATTTCCCAGCCTAGAACTTGTAACTGTTGCCGCTACATCAGGATAGAAGCATATCCTGACCCAGGGCGTGGAACTGCTACAGCTTCATCAAGATAAGAAATTTTTGGGAGTGCGAGACTGTATAAGTAGGTAAGCAGGATTAAACCGAGCTATGTAACAGTATGTAAACAGGGCTAACTTAGCCACGCTTAGGGTATTTAAATGCTTTACAATCGTTTACATAATTGTATTTTACAGCGCCTACCTACTTACCCAATACTTTTGCTTAATTGGGATGCTTCCAATTAAGCCTCACTTAGTGGACTGTCTTGCTAGAATTAGTGAAGACGCTCAGGAAACCCAGCAGCAAAATTACCGATTTTTACATCTATTTTATATAGATGTTTTTCAAAAGATTGCTTGACTGCCTATAGGCTATCTCATAGCACACGTACCTAAAATTCCAATATCTTTGAATATGAGTAAAGTTATCGGTATTGATCTGGGAACTACCAATTCTGTAGTCGCAGTAATGGAAGGAGGTAAACCTATCGTCATTTCTAATGCTGACGGTTTTCGTACAACTCCTTCAGTAGTTGCTTACACGAAAGCTGCTACCTGTATTGTAGGCAGAATTGCAAAGCGACAGGCGGCAGTAAACCCAGAAAACACTTTTTACTCGGCTAAGCGTTTTATTGGTCAACTTTACGATGATGTCAAAGAAGAGACCCGACAGGTTGTCTACCAAGTAACCAGAGATAGCAACAACAGTGCTAAGCTGAGATGCCCCATTCTGCGCCAAAATCTATCTCCTGAGACTATCTCGGCCCAAGTTTTGAAAAAGTTGGTTGTAGATGCGGGGAGTTATCTGGGTGAAACTCCTACTCAGGCAGTGATCACAGTTCCTGCTTACTTCAATGATTCTCAGCGCCAAGCAACGAAGAATGCCGGAAAGCTAGCAGGTCTGGAGGTACTCCGGATCATCAATGAGCCAACTGCCGCAGCTATGGCTTATGGATTTGATAAAGCTAGCAATGAAACCATCATGGTATTCGATTTGGGTGGTGGTACCTTTGATGTATCGATTCTGGAAGTTGGTGATGGCGCGTTTGAAGTCCTAGCTACATCCGGAGATACTCACCTTGGAGGAGATGACTTCACCAAGAAGATCATTGATTACATAGCTAGGGAATTTTTCAGAACAGAAGGGATTAATCTGTGGCAGAGTCAGCAGACCATGCAGCGGATTTTGGAAGCAGCCGAGCAGGCTAAAATTGATCTATCTACCTTGCCAGAAGTAGAGATTAATATTCCTTTCATTGCCATTACTGACCTAGGTTCTAAGAATCTAGAGATGATTCTGACGCAGCAAAAGTTTGAAGAATTATGCAGTGATCTATTAGATCGCTGCCGTTTGCCTGTAGAGGACGCCCTTCGATATGCCCGTCTAAGCAGAGATCGTATTGATCAGGTGATTTTAGTAGGTGGTTCCACTCGTATTCCTGCTGTTCAGAATTTAGTAAAACAATTAATTGGTAAGAAGCCTAATCAAACTGTCAACCCTGACGAAGCAGTTGCCTTGGGAGCTGCTATTCAGGCTGGTGTGCTTGAGGGCAGTGTAAAGGATGTTCTGCTTCTCGATGTTATGGCAATGTCTTTGGGAATAGAAACCCTTGGTGAGGTAATGACTCCTATACTTCCCCGAAATACAAATATTCCAACTGAAAGATGCAAGGTTTTTTCTACAACAATAGATGGACAAACCAATGTAAAAGTGCATATTCTTCAGGGTGAGCAGAAAATGGCTAAAGACAACCACAGCCTGGGAATCTTTCGGCTAGATGGTATTCCCTCTGCACCAAAAGGTGTACAGAAAATTGACATTACCTTTACTATTGATGCGAATGGCATATTGGATGTAAGAGCCAAGGAAAAAGAATCTGGCAAGGAAATGGGTATGACTGTATCTGGTGTTGGAATTAATAGTATTAATACCCTTGCTACTGAATCTCTAATGACAAATATCAGGTCTTTAGAGCTCAACATTACAGAGATTCCTTCTGAGGAAAGAGCAAGGGCTACTGAGTGTTTAGACTCATTAAAACAGGAGGCAGCTAATCCAAATCTAAATTTATCTAGTATGAAGCAAAATGTTCAAGACCTTGGGGAGATAGCCCACGGAACAGCAAACTTTGTTAGTGGAGTCGCGGCTGTGGCAGAAGCTGTGATAAGCATTATCAGCTTATTTGCTTCTGAGTAAATCTACAGCTAATTCGGGGTACATGCAAGGTTCGGATCATCAGAAGCTAAATAGTTCTGGAAGGTTTAGACAGTCAATATTTCAAGATTTCGTTCTGGCTCAGTCGAGTGAAGGGTTGATCAGATATTTCTGGAACCATTTTCAGGTGTATTTTCCAGAATTGACCACTAGAATGATCGTGACACCGCTTTTTAAGTATTTCTACTCAATCCTAACAGATTGATCGACTCTCCATTAGCACCCCAACTGTATGTCTGCCAGTTGAGGGTGCGGAATGTGGGTTGTAACACTACAAGCGACTTCAGACAATCCGCTGCACCAGGGTTGTTCTGAGGTGGCAGAACGTAACGCTTATACTAAGCTAACTTGATTTTCTACTGACTCCATCGTTGATCTGTTACTGAACCATTGTCACCATTACGTTCAGACGTTTCACAGTCCCAAAGTAGTAACTGTGCGCCATTTTGTTGACCTGGAGCACCAGCAACATCAATACACTTGCCAGATAGTTGATTTTGGATAAATCCTCTGCTTGTTATTATCCATCTTTGGTCTGTGTTAGGGTCAGACGTTTCACAATCATAAAGAATTAATGGTGTACCATTTGCAGTACCCGGATAGCCAGATACGTCAAGGCATTTGCCAGATAGTTGATTTTGGATGAATCCTCCGCTTATCATTATCCATCTTTGGTCTGTGTTAGGGTCAGACACTTCGCAATCATAAAGAATTAATGGTGTGCCATTTGCAGTACCCGGATAGCCAGATACGTCAAGGCATTTGCCAGACAATTGGTTCCTAATAAGCCTTCCACGAGCTTGTTGTGCAAGAACTCCTGGGCTTGAATAAACACAAACTACCGTTAAGCAAATCGCACTGTAGCACAGAAATCTTTTCAGGTTCATTGTTAAATTTCCTTAAAAGTTAGAAAGAAATCGGGGAAAAGTCAGATACAGGTCACAAATGATCTCACAACTACAGTTCCGATGTTCAGTTAAGCAGACATACAGATATAGCTTGACACTATATCCTACAAAAGAACTTTCAGTTATACCCTCACAACCAAATTTAATAAATTCATATCCTGAGTTAAAATTTTATAATTGTCTACTAGAATATTAATCAAAAAAAAGGGGTATAGTCAACTGGTATTAAAATCATTGCTAACTGACATAAACCCACTAAAAATAATTTTTAAGATAAAAAATACTATAATATAGCCATTTATGGTAATGGTATTTTACGGCTTATTGTAATGATGTCTTATCATTTATGGTAAGGATGTCTTACGCTGGCGGTAATGATGTCTTACCCTTACCCCTACTCTCTCACTTCTGTATCAAAAGCTAGAATATCGGGGTTGAGTTGGATGCCAAGATGCTTGATAGACCATTGCTTGAAAATGGCATCCCACTTCTAAAAGCTAGAAAGTCAATCAGAAATTTCTGTATGCTGACCTAGCCGTAACCGTTTCGAGTCCTAGGCTGGGAAAGTGCATTACCTGAAATTGCTACAAGGTGATGAAGAAAGAAACAAACCGGATATCCCCAAGCTTCAGCTACTTGGGGATTTTTTGTTGGATCTAAAACTACTAGAACATCCCATCAAGCAAATCGGTAACGTCCTGTTGGTCACGGCCCCGATTGTCGTCATAAATCATGAGGGTGTCAAGCTTACGATGGCGGCTCAACTTCTGGACTTTCCGTACATTCCCATCCGTCGCATCCAGCGCTGCCGTAATAGCGCTGTGTCTGATGCGGTGAGGCGACATCTGTTTGCTGATGCCAGCTTTTTCGCAGAGTCTGACCACAATTTTGCGGATACCGTCGCCAGTCAAGCGGTGTCCTGCGTTAGCAAAGTCAAGCGCGGTGAACAGCGGAACCCCCGGTGAGTTACTGCCGCCCCTAGCTTCCACCCAGTCGCCGATAGCCGCCACCGTCGCAGCCCCTAGTTCTATTGTTTCCGCTTGCATCCCCCGCCCCTTGCCCAAAATTCGCAGCGTCCCCTGTACCCGATCAAAGTCGGCAAGATTGAGCTGGCTAACTTCGTTGCGTCGCAAAGCATTGCCCCACAGCAGTCTGAGCAAAGCGTAATCTCGCTTACCCGCCACCGTCGCCCGATCGCACTGTTGCAAGATTTGAGAAAAAGTCGCCGCATCAATGCCCGTCGTGTCGCGATATTTCTGGGTTTTCTCCCCCTTAATGTCTTCTAAGGTGAAACAGCAGGTTCCCAGTTTCCGCCCCATCTGCACCAGAGATTTGATAGCCGCCAGCCTCCTATTAACTGTGGCTTCGGAAAGCGCTGCCTTCTGTCCGTCACCGTTGACCAGCAAAGCTTTGTACTTGAGTACCACCGCCACAGCCTGCGACCCTTCGAGGTGCAAAAATTCGAGAACGCTGTCAGGGCTCGGAGGCTTGCCCGTCATAGTTCTAAAAAAGTCGTTAACGTCTTTTTCATAAGCCCGCTTGGTATTCGGCGAGCGTTTATCTGCCAAAAGTTGCTTAAGCACGTCGGGGTCTTCATCCAGTAGTGGGGCAAAGTGCCTCTCAATTTTGGCACTTAGGGAAGATTCAAGGGGTGCGATCGAAACTGATATTTTATTCATTGTACGGTATTGATAATCGCTCTTTCCGATAACACTAGGACAAAAAGGGGCCCCGTCCGTTTTAGGCGGGGCTACAAATCTAGGCCGCGAACTTCAGCATCTTAAGCATTGCTGAGGCTGTCGTTTGATTTTCGGTTTCAAGGACGATCGCTGGGATATGCTCGCCGGCTCTGGGATTTAATTGTCGGGCCAGAACTGCCGCGTGATACTGAAAATGCCCGCTGATAATCTTGTACCCGTGACTGTCTCGCACCACCACCGGGGGAATAACAAAACCGCCGATCGCCAGACTGAGCTCACCAGCAATTTCTAGCTCGTTGCGATCGAAGTTGGAAGCCGCCACATCCGATGTAATGCGCTTGACGGCAACCAATGTCAGCATTAGTTTTTTGGCTGCGATCGGCTCATCACTGTTCTTACCGGGAATCGGAGCAGCCGAAACTTTTTTAACTGGCATAGGTTGCAGCCGGCCTCGCCCATTGTCGCCTCGGTTCGGGAGTTCGTCGTTCTCCCCTGTCGCGGTGGGTGCAGGTGTTGCGGTTGCTGTGGGCGCGATCGGAGTTTGTTCGGTTGTGTCGGTTTGGGCGATCGGTGCTTGGGTAGCTTTTTCGGCTGCTTCAACCGCTTCGTGACAGCTTGCCTTAGCTGGCCAGTGACCGCGAACTACATCGGCGGCAGTCTCAGACACTTGGCAGACGTAGCGGTTATCCTCAATCTGGCGGGCAAAAGGACAGACAGAGCAAGTCAGTGCGGTGGGGGAAGTCGGGCGGGCGATCGTTGATTGTGCTAATTTCATTGTTATGTCCTATTAGGGCTAGCCACCGCCTGCGGCCTCGTAAACTTTGGGCGGTGGTTTGTTTTTGGGTAAGCTTGTCTTACCTGTATGTCTTACATTATGACAGATTGTTAGACACTTGTCAATAGTAGTTAGACAAATTGTTAGACATAAGTAAGACGAATTTAAGGCAAGTGTAAGACCGGGTGAGGTTGTGGTCTTACGCTTGCCTTAGTTTGTACTTTGGGTTAGGCGGTGGCATCCCAGATATCAGCCTGTGTGACGAGTGCTTTTAACCTCGCTGCGATGCTTGCCCGCGTCCCTTTTGTGTCGGTTCCCTTTGCTGATGCCAGCTTGCGGATGTTCTGAATCGACATTTTATTAAGCAGTCCCTCGATGTCGGCTGCTGTTGTTGTCGGTGTCGGGACGATCGGCGCTGCGGGTTCCGTTGCTGGTGCAACTTCGACATCAATAGCTGGCTCAATCTCTGGCGTGGCTGCTGGTTTCGGCGCTGTCGGCACTGTCGGTTCCGGTTCGACTGTTTCCGCTGGTGCGGCGGGTTCCAAGAATGCGATCGCGTCAGTCCCGAACTGTGCCTCAACCGCTGCCTTAAACGTGCCAATTTCGGCGGGATCTACATGATTGAGCATACTCAGCGCTGTCCCGACTTGGGCAAGTGCGGACTGGCAAGCTTGCTCGACTGATAGGAGCTGCTGTTGATGTTCTTGGAGTTCGCTGAGCTTGGCTTGTAGGGCTGCAATCTGGGCGTTAGTCGTTTCGATTGCTGTAGCGATTTGGTTGAATTTGGTGGCGAGTAATTGCATGGTTTTTCCTGTGGTGTGATGTGGCTGTAGTGCTTGCCGTATATGGGTTTGTTTGAGGTGTCTTACCCTTATGTCTTACATACTAGCAATCTGTTAGACACTTGTCAAGCGGTTGTAAGACTATTTTGTTAGACATAAGCAAGGTGTATGACAAGCAAGCGTATGACAGATTCTGCTTATGTGTCATACAAACGGCGATAGGTGTTATACAATAGCGTCATACACGTTTGATTGAGGTAAGGCAATGGCGTCAACATCGTTAACTTTTCGCTGTCCCGATGAAGTGTTGGAGGCGATCGACAATCTAGGGAAAGAGCGTTATCCGGCGACTAATACTAAACACGGGTGCGATCGCTCTAAGACTTTGATCGACATTATGCGGGCGGGCATCGAGGCGCTAAATGATGGCTCCGTGGTGTTACCCCCACCTGAAGAAGTCAGACAACAGCCGTCTGACGTAAGACAAAACTTGTCAGACAGCTTGTTAGATGCGCGTATTACAGAAATTATCGAGCGTAAGACTGAACCATTGCGCGCAGCGCTAAAGGCAGAATTAAAGGCTGAACTGTTGGGGGAGTCCGCAGCCTGACCGATCGTACCCATGACGAACCGTTCAGGCGGCAATTAGACTCGATGCCGACAGAGAATCAGCAGGACTACGATCAGCTTTTAGAATCGAGTTCTACGACGATCGACAACCAGCGCAAGGTGGTAGCACTATTACAATCCCGCCTTAGAGAAGAACGTGAAGAACGGGAGAAGGTTGAAGCGCAAGTCGCAGAACTGAAACAAAATCCACAGCCACAGCCACAGCATCAGCTCTATGCAAAGATTGAGGAATTAGAGGAGCGCAACCGCTTACTCTGCATCAAAAGCAGGGAAGAGAAGCAGAAGCTCGAAGAAAAAATCAAAACCCTTGAATATCGGGATGAATCACAGTCCCGACGGCTGGCAGAGAAGCAAAATCGACTAGACGAGCTGGAATCTGTGGCTGAACTGCAACAGAAATCAGCCACTGCCAACAAAGATTTACCAGAAGCGGCCAACGTGCTCAAAAAATTAAGAAAAGCTTTGGGTAAAAAGTCCACCGCATCGCTCTCCGATATTGAGACAATTTTAGAAATTATTGAGGGAGACGGCAATGAATGACGAACCGATTGAATGCCCGAACTGTGGCAGCACCGAGCTGACCGTGCTTTCCGTAAGCCACCGTGAAACGTTGGAGGAATTTACCAATTATCGGTGTGCAGCCTGCAATCACACTTTTGAGAACATCACCGATCTCGAAGGAGAGGAGCGGGAAGAGATGCGAAACTATGCTGAAATGCAGCGGTTCGAGCGGGGAGAATAGAAGAGTCCTGAGCTACATCCCAGGAAATTAGGAAGCTACCGCCCCGGTTCACTTCGGGGCTTTACTAGATCTAAAAAACAGAAAAATGAACGAACAGCGACAACCACAGCCCCGCCCCTATGACGCTGTACTCGGAGGCACAAGCTATGAGTCACAGTACCCCTATCTCAATCCAAGTGATTTTGATGCGAAGAGGTTGGGGAGGTTAGTCAGTGAGAAGCGGGGAAGACGTGGTTACAAGGATGTAAAAAGAGAGATTGGAGTATCTCTTGTCGCCATTTACAGGGCGGAAACAGCCCACATCGAGAATCGACCTTTACTAGCTTATATCCACTTTGAGGATTTTTTGGCTATTTGCAAGTGGCTAGAGATGTCGCCTGCAGAGTTGGTTATCAGTCCCACTCTGCAAAAGATTCTTGCCGCTCGTGGCGGGCCGAGTCCACGCCCCTACGACGCTGTACTCGGCAGAAGCGATAGGGGAAATTTGTAAAGTTTGTATAAAACTGACAATGCGGATAATTCCGTTATATGCAGTGGTCGATCGCCCCTCAAACAAAAACCCCGGCACAAAGTCGGGGGCATTCAATGAAGGGTAATCGATAATTGGCAACGGGTGCTATTCCAATTAACCACAGTGTAGCGGCTTCAGTAGTTTTGGCGATTGCTAACTTGATCGAACTACCAGAGCCAGCCCACTTGCTCAACCAGTTGAAAGGGCGACGCAATAAATCAAAGGTGGAGCTTGCAGATGTGGAGACGATATTGGAGATTTTGGAGGGAGCATGAAAATTGAAGAGTACCACGCCAGACTCACTGAGCTAGGAAGAGCACGTCTACCTTGGGCGGAATACGATAAGAGGGCTGCCGAACTTAAAGCAGAATATTTAGCGGAGCAAACCGTACCCAACGTAGAGGAAGCAATCAAATTAATTCTGTTCGCGCAAGAGCGTGGGGATTTACCGGAATGGGGTGCTTCTGTGAGCTTGGAAGATTGGAGGAAGTGTTGTGAATTGCTGAAACTTTTAAACGATACCTCCCCGGATAACCGGTGGTGGCGCTGTCGGATGGGTGATTGCGTGGTTGATGTAAGCGCCGAAACCGGGGAAGTCTATTGGGTGTCAGTTTGATGTGCTTCAATCTTCCTCCAAATCCGCTCTGGTTCTGGGGAATTTAAGCGGCCGACTTGCTCAATCAGTTGAAAGCCAAGAATCCAAAATCGAAGGCTAGCTTAGGTGATGCTGATGCGATGGTTGAGATAATTGAAGAGTTCTGGAAGACACATCCCAGGCTTTAGGAATCGATACCCCGGTTAATGCCGGGTTTTTTTGGCTTGCCCGATCGTCCAAACAAAAAAGCTCCCCTGACATTTTCGGTCGGGGGAGCTTTTTACACGATGGGTAATCGATAATTGGTAATTGGCAATTGGTATTTCATCCTATGCCCCAATAATCGCAGTATAGCGGGTCTAGGGGTTTTGGCGCTTCCCGTACCGCAGTTTTAGGCAATAATCTACTTGTGCCTTAGCGGCATCCTTGCCACCTTTTCCAGGGTAAGAATACCCGTAATCTGTGCAGTGGAATCCAGTCCCCTCGCCGATCGCACCAGCAAAGAAAACTGCGGTAAAAGAAGATTGTCTCGATCGAGCTCATAAGTTTTTGGGTTTGGGTATTGGTTGGTGCTACGGCATTAAATTGCGCTTAACACCGTAGCGCTCGTTTAGGTTGGCAATGTTCAGCGATCGATGTTCAGTGGTTTAGCTCTTGCAGAATTCGATTAAAGCTTCACACTCGATTCTTGACCGAAACCAGTTCATCGGCTTGATGGTGAATTTTTCCTCATTGCAGGACGAAGAGATGAAACCTTCATCCTCAAAACAGCCACCTACTTCGTACAGGCTTGTTAATTCGCTTAGCAATTCTTGCTTGTACTCCTCTGGTGCTTTTTCTAGGTTTGCCCCCCACATTTTCGTACAGACATCGTAAAAGCTTTTATCTCCTATCATCTTTTTTTCTCCTATTAGTTGTTAGTTCGTTTCAGTCAAATTGTCTGTAACACCGTAGCGCTCGGTTGTGTTGGCAATGTTCAGCGGGCGATGTTCAGTGCGGCCAGTCGATCATCACTCAATTGTTGTAATTGCTGGGGCGGTTGCCAGCGATGACCCCAGAACTGGCGAAGTCGGCAAAGTGCGATCGGCTTAGGTAACAGTTGGGCTGATTGTACCCAAACCCCAATACCTGATTCCTGATTGCAGTAGTAAGCATCGAACTGTTGGCGTGATACTTTTGCCAGCCTTCCGTGCTGCGATGCTTGCCACAGTCGATCGATAGGTAGTATCTCACGCTTCAAAACCCGGACAATTCCTAGCAGTTCAGCAACTGGCATCGTGGCGTAAATTGCAATATTATCGCCCGGTTTTAGAGAGGTTCCGAAATTGCCTTTTCTCAGTTCGATCGTCTTAGGATTCTGAGAGAGGAAGAACGCATCAGCCCACGTCGGGCGGACAGAGATTAAGTAAGTGCTGCTGGGTTTATTCATCTTCATCCTCATTCCGTCTCAACGCCTCCCTTAACGCTTCTTGCATTGGCTACAGCTAAGTCAATGCTTTCGCTGGCAATATCTATCAATTTCTGTTCTGGTTCTTCCAGCCACGACGTATCTGTAAATGGATTGCAGATGTGCGCTTCGGCTCTGAGTTGGGCAGCTTGCAAGAAGGCGATGCAGGTAGCTAATTCATCAGGAATTGGTGGATTGCCGGAATGTTCGTACTGCTTCATGGTTGGCATCGTTTTGCTCTCCTTAGTTGTAGTCGTTGTTGTTCAAGTCATCAGAGAGGATGATGTCACCGCGCCTGACTAACTCTGCAAAAATGGCATCGTAAATTGCATCAAGCAATTAGCCGGGAATCACCCTTAATAACTTACTAAGCATTGTTATTACCCCTTTCGTTTTGTAGGAACTCTTGAATTTTTGGCAACTGTGCAATCTCTCCATCATCGTAATTTTGAATTAACCACTTCAAGAGGCTTTTTCCGTGGCGTGAATAGCTGCGTGTGGGATGACCGTTTTTTTCACCACACTTTAAAACTGACTTGATAATTGTGCGGATATTTGCGCCCGATAAAGCAGCCTCGGACACGGACACAAATAATTGCTCAGGAGCCAGGTTAGGGAACATCTGACCAAACCGTCGGACAGTCCACACGAAGCCGGACACTTCGCCGGACAGCTTGTCTGACAACGGTTCTGGCTGTCCGTTGTCATAGTCGGACACTTCCTCTGGGGAATCCTCTGGGGAATCCTCTGTCGGACTATCGGACGGCTTTTTATCGCCCAAATTAAACTCTAAATCGTAAGTTCGCTGCCAATATTCAGAGCCAGATGGCTGTGAATATTGGCAGGTTTCAGCAGTCGCTATCCCTGCCTCACACTGAATCAAATACTGCCTGAATTTCTCGATATCAAAAGCCAATTGTTCGTGTCTTTCTTTGGGCGTAAGTGTGATGACAGCCTTCTCGATGCGAGGCAACAAACCGACGTTTCCATTCCCCAAAGTCGTAAAGAAAACTGGAATCTGCTTGGCTTCAGATTCAGCCATTAACTCGTTAAGCTGTGCTAAGAGCATTGCCCTTTGAGCGTTATCGGAGACGATGTACTGGTTCTTAATCGACAACTCAACCAGCAGATAATCGCCCTTAGTTTTACCGTCTGCGGTCTTGACCAAAAGCCCCTGGGCTACAATCGCCATGTTTGCCCGCAAGTTTGCATCTCCAACCAATCCAAGCGCTTCAAGGTTTAGCGACTGAGCTAAGACTAGAAGGCAAACATTGTAATCTCGACCGACTGTAATAATGTCGAGCAACATCAATTCAATCTTTGCCCAGAGAGCCTTGTAAGCCTTCCGAAGCGTCAAAACGATGGATGACCAATCCTCTAAAATCAAGCGTAACGGGGGTAGATGTTTGCGCTCATCTTCGGATATGTTTTCGAGTCTGGCTAAGAAATTCTTGTGGAAATTCTCAATTAATTTGTAAGCTTTCGTCGGGTCTATCGAATTAAAAATTGTTAGTTTCCCCGCTTCCCGCAACCCGCAGAAACTATCGTTTTTCCGTCCAAGAATCCATACCGATGCAGTTTGTCCTTTGCTTCGTGCTTGGCTGTACACAGAATCTAACCACGCACTCAGAGTGTGACTTTTCCCCGCCCCGGTAGACCCTGCAAGAATCATTGACTTGTCGGAATATGCCAAGTCATCTAAGAGTTGTTCTCCGGGGGTTTTGGCTGACTTAATTATTGATACTGAATCAGATTCTACTTTGTCGCTAGGGTTGTTAATACCGTCGAGTGTTTGAGTACCTGTCAATTGGAAGGGAGTCTTTTGGTTTCGCAAAAAGGCGATGTATTCTTGCTTCTTCTCATCCGACAATCCCGCAGTTTCTGCATCAAAAATGGCTTCCTCAGCCTCCAGTTGAGCAATCTTAATATCGGCTTCACCCAAAACTTCGCATTGCTTGAGAACCACAGCGCAATCGTTGGCGGTAGCATCCAAATCGCCCTGCACCTGGACTTCCCTAATTGTCACATTGCGGTAATCTTCCAGTAACTCAGCACGAGCAGCCAGTTGCCCTTTTGCTAGGTCGCGTTTCTCTGCAATGACCTCATAGTTTGCAAGCTGGCGTTCAGAGTTCTGCAAGCTTCTTAAACCCACTCCCGCAACACCGAAACTACCAGCAGCAAGTGCCATCCACAGCGCTTTGTGTGGATTGGCTGCGGGGATAGACTTTTGAAAAACTACCTCACCGGGTACGCCGTCCGCTTTCCACTGCTCTGCGTGGTACTTGGTCATGATGTAGGGTTTACCTGCCTTGTCAGCACATTGCAGCGCTTGTTTGTTGCGGATACAGACCTGTACCGTATCGCTGGCCGTCCCTTTGAGCGCGTTTATTCCGCCATATATCCCCAGCAAAAGTGCCAGAGCAACTGCCGATAATTTACCCGCAATCGGGAAGCTTTCAAAGGTCAGGAGGAGCGCACGATTAGATTTAAGCAATTGAGCGTGTTTTGAAGTTAATGCCATTACTTGCTCGCTCCTTTGAATTTGAAAATTAGGCACAAAATGATGGCGGCAAGTGCGATGGACGGCAAGTAATCAAAGTTATTGGAAACAGGTTTTTTTACTGTCTGAATCTCTTTAATTCCTGTCGCTAGACGTGTTTTTGCATCGCTTGCTTGTTGTACTTCAGCTATTGGCTCGGCAAGGCTAGCAACCATGCCGATAGTCACCCCAGCACCAACAATTGCAGCAGGCAAGCGATGCTTCGATTGCCCGGTAATCTTGGCTAATAGATAAATCTGGTAAATCCCGATTGCAACAATTGACCCGCCTGCGACTTGCATGGCATGGAAGGCAAAAACCACTGCTGAACCAATAGCTGTGGGTGCGATAACTTCACAGAAATTAGCAGCATCCCGGTATTGGCGTTCGGCATTGGTTTCTTCCGGCTGCGGTTGGTCAATTGTTGGTGCTGGTGCTGTAGCTTGATATTGCTGTTGCTGGTGCTGGTGCTGTTGAATTCCCCCTCCCGAAAAGGAAAGGGGACTCGCCCCGATAAATTCGTGCATAAGTCCCCTTTTGCTTAACGGTTGTTGAAATTCATTACGTTCGCAAACCAGCCCCCAAACCCTCTAGCCGTACCAGTTGCCGAAACGCTGTTGGAGAGGCTGGCTGATCCAATGACAACTGGTACTTTTTCCTGAATCCCTTTGTCCGAGCCGACTGTTGCGCGACTAAGCAGCTTCTGTCGCCTTTCTCGAAGTGATTCTTGAATTGTTTGGCGCTTGGACGCCACCTCACCGCGATTGGCGATGGCTTCCATCTTGTTCTCGTGTCGCCACAGCTCGGCCTGTAAGTCGCCTGTGAGCTCGGAAGCAATCTCGGCTAGTCCGTGCTGACGCTTGGTTTCAATCTTGAGCATTGCTGCACGGTCTTTGGCATCTAGTTGCTCCATCTCAGCCCCAAATTCCGCATTGAGCTTGCGGATTTTAGCGATGGCATTCCCGACTTTAGAGCCGAATTTCTTCCTAATTTCTGTCCACCTGACTTGACCGTCACTGATTTTTTCCAGCGCCTCCAGATAGGTCGTAGCGTTGTCCAAAAACGGTTCCAGAACTAGAGCGAGTTGTTCGGCGTTGGAAGCTTTATCTGCCATCGCCTCCAACTTATTAACATCGCTCAAGTAAGAGAGGATGTCCGCTTCTGTGTCAGCCCAATCTCCCGCCTTCTCATCAATGTATGGGCTGTGTCCCGCTGCGGGGTTGCGTATCGCTATGCTACTGCTGTCGTTGCGTCCAAAATCCATAGTACAATCTCCTTAGATAGAACTCTCCCAGCGCAAGCTAGGAGAGGTTTACAAAGCCAGCCGCCTACTTTTCGACGGGTGACGGCTGGCTGAAATTGTTGCTGTTGTTGTTGTTAATCGTGACGTTACCGTGAATAATTGTCGGCTCCGGGACTCGTTTTGCTCCAGACTGATAGCCTGTGTCGTAGCCGACCGCAAAGACAAGAGCGTTGGTCAATAACGCACCGCCAATCATCAGCCGTGTCACGTTTTTGTCGAAGTCTTTGTCATCATCAAGCATCGCCTAAACCTCCTCAGATTTCACGTCAATTGCATCGCCATCTTTAGATAAGTCCTGGCGTGTTGGAGTCGGCTTGTGATTGATAACTGTGCCAGCGATAAAATCACCCTCGATTTTCTCAACGTAATTTCCGCCGTTAGTATTGATAACCCGTTTTCCCGGTTTGCCGTCTTCAAACACTACGCCATTGATGATTCGTACCATATTAATCAATCCCTTAAACTGTTGACTTGACCGATGACTTCGATACCTTTCGCGTCTGTTATCCCTTCCTCTCGAAGGCTTTGGGCTGCCACTAGAACAGCGTCCTGAGACTTTTTGGCATTGACATTAAACACTCGCGGGGTGTTGCTTTCGCGCTGCACTTTCACTTTGTAAAAGCTCATGATTCAGCCCCCAGCTTCGTTGCCCGCAGTTGTGCCAGAACTTCAGCTTGAGCTTTTTGCTCAGCCTGAAATACTGCCAGAGCACGCGTGGCCCCACGGTTTTGAGCAGCATTGATTTCAGCATTGTCCAAGTCAGCATCGCGCTGTTGGGCTGCCTGATTTTCGGAAGCAATTTGAGCTAGAAGCTGCTGCACATTTTGGTTTAGAGAGGCGGAATTAGAAGTAGAAACTTGCTTCAATTCTGCAATCCGTCTATCAAGAACTGGGGTATATTCCGAAATTGTTAACGTGGAAACTTGGGAAGCAGGGGATGCGGTCGGTGCGTTTTCTACCAGTTTCCGCAATTCGCTAAGTTTTCCAGCATTTAACAATTTGCAAGCTTTGCGGGCAAGCTCAGAATACTGGGTAGCTCTGGCAGCGCCACGGCGTAGGGTTGTGATATCCAGCCCGTAGATGCTTTGCAACTTGGAAATCGATTGTTGCAGTCCGGCTTTAGACAACCGCAGCAGCCCCTGGATCTGCAAAGCTGAGTACCATTGCTCAGTCTCCTCTAGCTCCTCTGGTTCGACACAATTATCGATTGCTTCGGACTCTACATCAATCACGGCAAGGCTTTGGGCTTGTTCGTCGGGTTTCATAATTTATCAGGAAAAATCGGTACTTTATCGATAAAATCGATTTCTATCGATATACGTGTTAATTTAGCAATTAACAATGAACTTGTCAATAAAGAATGCACCTGAATGACAAAAGGAGCTTGAAAAGGGAGAATAATGAACATCACCCTTTTCAATCGCTTTCAGTGCCAACACCAAAACCGAGAACGACTATATATTTAGACCCAGAGCTTTATCAGGCTTTGGAACGTCGGGCTAAGGAGGAAAGGAGGAGTATATCTAATTTGTGCAATATCTTGATTGAGGATGCGATGCAAATATGGCTAGAAACCAACCCCCCTCCTGAACCCAAAGACTCACCCGCAGCCAAACCAACCACAGCAAGCAAAACCAAAAGGAGTAAAACTAGCAAAACTTAAAAATGTGGTGACACTATTACTAGAACCCAGAGGAAAATCAACCGATGCGAACCAAACAATGTATCAACGTATCTATCGACCCGGTTCTTATCCAAGCCCTAGATGAGAATCGCGGCCCCACGCAGAAACTCACGCGCTCCAGCCTGGTTGAGCGCGCCGTGCGGTTGTTTCTGGCAATTGAATTTGATGATGAAGCGTCGCAGCAAAAAAGCGCCTAATCAAAGGGATTACGCGCTTTTTGCAATTTCTATATTCACCCTAACTCCCCCAAATCTTGCTACGGATTAAAGAGCTAGGACATCGCTTTCACACTCTAACAAAGAGTGAAAGCTACACTCATTGTGCCATACTCTAACGAAAATACAAGTCAATCTGTAGACAATTTAATTGAATCTGCATCCCCCCACCAAGAGGATGCGCCAAACACACAACCTGCCTCAATTCTAGCAGAATGCCCCCCACTGGTGCAAGGAAATCAGGAGTTAGGGGGAGTTCTATGCAGCATCGGCGAAAAATTCCTCACCCCCGAACATGAAGCCCACATCGCAGGCAGAGGCTTACTCAATCCTTGGGCCCGCGAATGCAGCTTCAGTGCCAGCATCGCCCAAGCTTCGCTCTATGGGATTTCGACAAAATCGGCGGGCATCCTGTTCATAGGGCAAAATGGGCAAGTACAATACCGGCCGGATATCCGAGAACCGAAGCGAGGCAAGAAGGAGCCGCCAAAGTATTTAACGTCAGTCGGAGAATTCGATGCTCTCGTCCCCCCATCTCCCGACAACCCGCTCTACTGGGAGATTGAAGCGCTAAAGCGAGAAGCTTTTTATATAAATGATGTGCCTTATATCCTCCTTACTGAGGGGGTATTCAAGGCCCTTGCTGGATGCTCAAATGGCATCCCTACAATTTCCCTGCTGGGAGTAGAGCAAGGTCTTACTGGCAAGGCCCGTGACCCCGAAAATCAGCGATTTTTAGTGCCCGCACTGAGAAGGCTTGCAGAAGCTGGTTTTGGCTTTATTATTGCCTTTGATGCTGATGCCCTCACAAATTCCAATATCTGTGCGGCCGAGCGGAAATTGGCCAAGCAATTGGCTAAATTTAATGTGCCAGTACGCTCAGTCACCGGGTGCTGGGAAGCCGGTCCGAAGGATGAATTTAAAGGAATGGATGATTTTATTCAGCACAAAGGGATTGAAGAATTCCGAGCAATCCTCACCAAAGCCAAATTATTTGGCGAGAAAGAGGGTAATGCCGAAGGGGAAAAGAAAGAGAAAGAGATAACACCACAAACCATCGGAGACGAACTCGCTGAGGACTTGCGCGACGAACTCTTATATTCAAGTTCTCATAAATCTTGGATGAAATATAGTCTCGAATTCCCAGGAGTTTGGACACGAGTTGCAGAGGATTATGTTCGGCATTTAGTTCATAACTTGTGTCGGGCGCGGAGAGTAATGCCGAATGACAATTTCATTAAGAATGTTTTAGGCTGGCTCCAGCGCACATTGTTTGAATTCAAGTGGCTGGAACGACCGTCAAATGAACTTTTACCTTTTCAAGACGGTGTACTAGAAGTTGAAAACAATAAATGGCACGAACACAGCCCAGGATTCAGAATGACTTGGGTTTTACCACATAAATACAAAGGCAGTGCTGTGAATGCTGGATGGTCAAAGATTGAAAATTGGCTAAACCAAGCAACTAAGGGCGACAAGCACATGAAGGATATATTATTAGCCTTTTGTGCTGCTACTTTGCGAGGAAAGGCTGAACTTCAGAAATGCTTGCTAGGGACTGGATATGGAGGCACGGGGAAAGGGACTCTTACTCAATTGATAACAATGGTTGTAGGAGAAGAAAATGTTTGGGTTGGCAAGCTTGAAGACCTCACCAAACAAGACAAAGTAGCCGAATTACAAACCAAACGATTAGCTATTTTTGACGACCAAGAAAAGTATACAGGCAATCTGTCAAACTTCCGGTCAATGACTGGCGGTGCGTTGATTAGCGGTCGCAATCTTTACGAGCGTTCAGTAACTTTTCGGTTCCCTGGATTGGTACTGATAACTGCTAACCAGCCCTGCTTCCCAGCAAGTGCGCTTTCCTGGTTGAAACGAAGGATTATACAGCAGGAATTTGCATACACTCCTACTAAGCGCAACCGTAACTTGGTACGCGAATTCGAGCCAGAAATAAGCGCATTTACCAAGTATTTACTCTCAATCCCGGTATCAGAAATTGAACAAATCTTAGACCCTGAAGACCAATCTATAAACAGCACATTCTGGGAGGACAGGGTACGCGCTGACCCGATGGCAGCATGGCTCAATGAGTTAGTGATACATGATGCCGACGCTAAAACTGCTGTCGGAGCCGACAAAAACGAATGGAAAGATAAAACTTACATACCAACCAGTTCTACCTTGTTTGGCTCCTACAGTCATTACTGTACTGGCGGTGGGTACAGCGCCAAAGGCAAGAACAATTTCTCAGCAGATTTGGTTGAACTCTGCCGGGAAGTGCTTGGCTGGAAAGACGTAAGCAAAGAGCGTGCTGCTGCTGGTGCAGTAATCAAAGGGTTGAGGTTGCGGACGGATACCGACAAAGGCATTGTGACCGTAGAGGAAACGCTTGAACAGAAAAATGTAGACCTAAGCCTACACAGTGCTGACCTGAGTGTAGACCTAGAACCCATACCCCATAAGGATTGTGTAGACCATGTAGACCTAACCTCAGAACTTGCAGAAAAAAATGAAAATACTTCTGCTAATTCAAACCTCATTGTTGACGCTGGTACAGATTCAACCTCATCTGACCAAGTAAACACTACTGCTGATGCTGTAGAAGTTTCACCCCCCCCCACGGTCTACACGGTCTACACGAGCCATACAGAGCAAGGTATCCAGCCGTCACAAGGTCTACATTCAGGTCTACATTCAGGTCAGCACTTTGAACTCAATGAAGACGAGCGTGACTTGGTGGAGATGATTCGTGTAGCAACGGCAGAACTCGATACTGAAATCGCACGACGGGCAGCGGCCGACATTCTGCCAATCCTTAAAGATGTCTGTGCCAGGGGAGCTGCCAACCGCGAGAAAGTTTGGGCCGCTTTGACCGATTCGGAGCGAGCGACATTCTCGGAACTGACGGCTCTGCCGATGGCACTGGGCGACAATCCGCAAGAACCAAACCCCCCCCAACCCGTGCCAGAGCCAGAAATTATCGCCCCCGCCGATGCCGAAAAATTGCGAGAAATTGCGACTGTTTGGTGGCCCGAATACTACCCACAACAGCTTCAAACCCTGATTACACAGATGTTTGGCCATTGTGCGCCGGGGACTCGGTACGGTGTCGCCACCATTACCGCTTGGCTAGCCTCTGAGGATGCCGTAGTGCGTGAGCGGATAGGCGAACTGATTCGCCGACGCTCGGAGGGTAGCTGCTAATTTTGACAGTCAATAAAAAACCACACAAAATTGTCCGGTTTCAGTGACTTGTAGCTCGTTGTCCTTGTTTTGCCTCAAAATCAAACTGATGTAGGCATCAATAAACACGCTTACGCCCAATCGCCTGTTACGTTGTTGCACCGATGGAGCCACAATTGTCGCAGGCGACGCATCCGGTCGCGTATATTTCCTACGGCTAGAAGGGATAGAACCATTAATATAAATTTCTTACGCGATCGTCGGCGAGGCAGAACTTGCCCGGTTTAAGCAGATTGCCGATCGTTGCCCCGTATTTTTGATTTCTTCGTGCTGACACGGAATGAACCAGGTGATCGGGTTGATGTGAAAGCTTGATCGCCCGCCAGCAGACTTATTTGTTCGCGCCTCGTACCGTCGCTCGAAGCCGCCACCAAAAAAATTAGCTAATTTTTGTGTGCCCTAAAGTCAGGCATTTACGGTATAAAGTCAGGCAAGTGCAGTATAAAGTCAGGGAGATTACAGGTATTTGCAGGGGGTGCACTTTACCTGTATTTACCCGAAAATATCCTGCCAATGCCTGCAATTTCCTGCCAAATTACTGCTTTTTTGTGCTGTTCGTGCCTTTGCTTGTTGAGGCTGGTTAAGGCTGTTTAGTTTTGCTAGCAAGCAATGTTTTTGTGATCACAAACCATGACTAATGCGTGCAGACATAAAAATAATGCACCCTCATCAATATTGAGCATAGTGCTTACCCGACTTTCAAGCTTGATCGGACAATAACAGTTTAGCCGATTGCAAAGCGCGGGCTCGACAACAGCAATTTATGCAACTGTTAAGGCTGACATAACGGCTGCTACGCTGCCAAATTTTTCGCACTTGCTCAAATTGATTTTTTATTCAATTTAGATAACGGCTACTGTGTTGCCACTTTTCTCACACTTGCTCAACTTGATTTTTAATTCAATTCCGATGCCGGAACTTGACTATTAAATCAATTCGGATTTTGTTAAAAACGCTAAAAAATTAGCTAATTGTTGCGTCAGCTAAAGTCAGGCAAGTGCAGTATAAAGTCAGGCAAGTGCAGTATAAAGTCAGGGCTTTGCAGGTATTTGCAGGGGCTGCACTTTACCTGCATTTACCTGAAAATATCCTGCAAATGCCTGACTTTTTCGGTCAAATTGCTGTTTTTTTGTGCTGTTCGTGCCTTTGCTGGTTGAGGCTGGTTATGGCTGTTCTCTATCGGTAGCAAGCAATGTTTTTGTGATCACAAACCTGACTTTTACGTACACAAATAAAAACAATGCACCCTTATGAATGGGGAATCTTAGGTATCAAGGCGCTTGATTTTTACCCGATATTCGACTGTGCCGATTGCTCACATTGCTCCTGTTGTTGTGGCGGTTTTTGTGGAGGCGATCGACGCCGGAAAGTCACAAAAGCCAATGTTGTGGCGGTTGTCGGCGCGGCAGAACTTGCCCGGTTCAAGCGGATTGCCGATCGTTGCCCCGTTTTTTGATTTCTTCGTGCTGACACGGAATGAACCAGGCGATCGGCTTGATGCGGTAACTCGATCGCCCGCCAGCAGACTTATCTGTTCGCGACTCGCACCGTCGATCGAAGCTGCCACCAAAAAAATTAGCTAATTTTTGGGTGCCCTAAAGTCAGGCAAGTGCCGTATAAAACCAGGCATTTGCTGTACAAAAGAACGTGAGAATGCAGGCTTTTGCAGGGACTGCACTCTACCTGTATTTACCCGAAAATATCCTGCTTGCCACCTGCAAATACCTGCCAAATTACTGCTTTTTTGGGTCGAGAGTGCATTTGTTTGTTGAGGTCGGTTATAGCTGTTCTTTCTCGGTAGCAAGCAATGTTTTTGTGATCACAAACCTGACTAATTGGTGCAGACAAAAAATATCCACCCCCCATCAATATTGAGCATATTGCTTACCCACAGTTCAACCCCTGTTGATATGGAATAAGGAACGACTCGCGAGTGGCTACTGAAGCCCAAATACATCAATAAGAGCGGTAAGGTATGGGACAGGGACGGCGAACTATTTTTTTGTGGGAATGTATTAGCGATCGCTCTTTACGGCAAGAGATTACTGCTTGTATTAATAACGTGGAGAATTATAACTGCCATTGATAGCTAGGAGTCGAGCGACTGCTGTAAACCGAGCGACTACTGTAAACCGAGTCAGGCGGTAAATTTTTATCCGACTGTCAAGTTTTGTTAGACAACAACAGTTTAGCCCATTGCAAAGCGCGAGTCCGACAACAGCAATTTACGCGACTGTCAAGGCTGACATAACGGCTGCTGTGGTGCCAATTTTCTCATACTCCTTATTTGATTTTTTATTCAATTTAGATAACGGCTGCTGCGCTTCCACTTTTCTCGCACTTGCTCAACTTGATTTTTTATTCAATTTAGATACTGTAACTTGACTATTAAATCAATTCGGATTTTGTTAAAAACGCTAAAAAATTAGCTAATTGTTGCGTCAGCTAAAGTCAGGGATTTGCAGTATAAAGTCAGGCGTTTGCAGTATAAAGTCAGGCGGAAAGCAGGTATTTGCAGGGGGTACACTTTACCTGCATTTACCTGAAAATATCCTGCAAATGCCTGACTTTTTCGGTCAAATTACTGTTTTTTTGTGCAAGGACTGCCTTTGCCTGTTGAGGCTGGTTATGGCGGTTCTTTCTCGGTAGCAAGCAATGGTTTTGTCCGTACAAAGCTTTATTTATTACTTTTAAATAAAAACGATGCACTCTTATGAATGGGGTAATCCTAAGTGCAAGGCGATCGCGCTCTTGCTGGCTATCGGACGAACGATTCCCTCGCCATCATCGACATCAGCCGGCTGCTTCGCTTGCAAACAGGAGGGCAAGGCGCGATCGCGTTGGGCGTCCTCCGCCGATACTCAACAGCACCAACTCGAATGCGTCGTGCGATGATCCACTCCATCGTAAAGGCGGCTACCCTGTACACCAACAGGCTCGCTCCTGGCCTCAATATCGACTCACGCTCGCGTCAAGCACAGTTTTATCAAAGTCCAAACAGCCAAGAGCCAAACTTTCGAGCCTTGGCTGTCGAAAGTGAACGATCGCTAACTTCAACTCCCAACAAATCCTCTGGCACTCTTGCAAAAACCATAAAAACCATAAATTGCTCATTTTTACCCCCCTATAACGTCTATTTGACATGGCTTGCTATGCGACTAGCGCACTAACTAGGAGGATTCAAGAGGTGTCGGAGTACAAAAAATCAATTAAAAAGCAGCGAAACTTAATTTAACTTAATTAAATTTTGTGAATTTTGGAGGAAATATTAGGAAATATTAGGGACAAGTAGGAGATATTAGGAAATAAGAGGAAATAAGAGGAAATATAAGGGTTAAAATATAAAGCTTTTTGTAGTCCTCAGTAACAATTGTGATGTTGTTTCTTCTCACAAAAAGTTGCACCCTCTGTGTGGAGAATGCAACTCGCGCTTATTGCTGGCAGGCATTACTTCTTAGAAGAACCTGACCTTTGTAGTAGTCGTAACATCACTGGCATTAGTACCTGAATCAGCGAGGCAACAGAGCAGATGAAGATAGCGAACACTCTGCATGAGCATTCTGGCAGCCCGAAAAAATTACTCTTCCACTTCACTTCTCTTATACAAAAGTGCGTTAGCACTGCATTCAATCAAACTCGGCTCCCTGTACTGCAACTCAAGAAGAGAAAAACGCTACCGCTATTGTTCCGATACATTAATATGCCATAGCTGAATGGCTAATAACGAGGCCGCTATCTTTTAGGCAACTTTAACCGTCTTTTCGTTTAGTTCGGCTTGCTCAATTATGAAAGTACAGTTTGCTTAAATGCTACAGTTGGTAGCTTGCCTCTGCTACAATCGCTGAATTTGGGATTGTAGAGTTTGCTGTTAAATTGTTAAATAAATCTTAAGCGTACCGGGACAGGAAAAAACCTCAAAATTAACTTTTTAGGACTGAGTTTTCGTGAGTTTTTGGCTGTTTTTGGCTGTTTTTTCTGAGAATGTGCGAGTAAACTTGTGCAAACTCAACTTAATTCTTAGCTGAATTTGGGGGCTTATTCG
>NZ_JAUBPI010000045.1:0-50424 GCF_036700645.1 Microcoleus sp. S36b_A4
AGCTGGATGCACGGAAACTGGCACGTCCAGTTCTAACTGAGAGGTGCTGGGGATAATACCCCACATCGACTCAACCAATGCCACAAGATATAGCAATCCTCGCATCATTTGTGAATTTCTTACTCCCTCCCCTTGATCAGGGGAGGGTTGGGGTGGGGTAAAAAGTTTACAACTCCTGCAAGGATTGCTATATCACTTCAATCGCACTTTAAACCTGCGGCTGCGGCTGTGGAAAATTCGATCGGCACAAATGTAACTCCAAACTGTTCTCTAGAACACGGTACAATATGCGCCACTCGTTTAGGAGGGTTTTTCCGATTTCCAGTCTTCGAGTCAAACTCAATTATACCGGAGGCTCCTTCGGCTTTAAAGTTTGGATCGGCTAAGGTTTTTTGCATTCCTTGGCGGCTAGGTTCTGGCTGCATTTCGAGGGCTTTAATCAGCGTCCGGGCGGCATCGTAGGTTAAAGCCGATCGAGTATTGACCGGGCCTCCCCACAATTTTTCAGCGTTTTGCGGAAATTTTTTGTCAAAACTTATTAACGGATGCCAAAACACAGATATGCCCAGTTTTTCAACAGACTTTAGCTCTTTTGCTACTTCTAACGTTCTCGGCTCGTACAGAGTCCAGGGCCCGACAATCCAATTGCGATCGCCATTAGCTTTAATCATTGCGATCGCATTTTCCAGAGAATTAGTGACTTGACCGTCGGGAATGACAAGTAAGGCTGTTTTTCCGGCTTTCTCAACTTCTGTGATTGCTGCTTCGGCGTCTAAATTATTTTTAGATAAATCGTAATAATTCCTAAGTCTAAAAGTCGAGCCTCCTTTGGCTTCAAATTGCTCTTTGAATTCTTCCCACAAAGAAGCGCTAAACGGACTGTTGGGATTGTAAAATACTGCGGCTTTTTTCTCGCCGACCAAGAGCAGTTGATTTACTAAAGCTTCAGCTTCTATTCTAGTTGTCGGAGCCGTCCGAAAGAAAAATTTTCGAGGTTTTCTCGTCAGTTCTTCTGTTGTGCTTCCTGGAGAAATGGCGATTAGTTGATTTCGATTGTAAATATCTACGGTTTCTACAGTCATGTCGCTGGTGTAGTGGCCGATAACTGCTAGAATATCGGGCTGAGCGACCAGATAATTAGCCCTTTGAATCGCGTAGGATTTGATATTGCCATCATCAGCAATGATGACTTTGAGACCTTTTCCTTTAATAGCTTTTGGTTGGAGAAAGCCTTGACCGGGAAAATTTTTATTGTTCTCATTTGCAGCCAGAAGACCTAAATTAACTTCGGTTTGAGCTTGAGCAATGCCACGAAGCAGTTCTTCTGCTAAATTTGCGTTGAGGATGCTGCCGTCCTGATTTCTGCGAATGGGAACAACAATTGCGATCGTGTAATATTCTGCATTTATTGCCTTCAGCAGAGCATTGTTGATGTAAATTAAAGTTTCTGGATCTCTGCGGTCTTCCCGCCAGGACTGTTTGAGCAATTTTAAAGCTTCGGGATAATTTGAGTCGGAAAACTCATTAATTCCCCTTTGTTTTGACCACAGGGCGGATGTCTGCACTAGGAGTTTTTCGCCGGAACTTACACCATCTGCGGAGGGTTTAGGCAACGTTGGTTGCGAGGAAATTCTGGGGATTAGCGGGGAAATTCTGGGGATTAAAAGTACGATCGCCCCAAAAGCCACAATTCCCGCAACGCCTAACAGCAGCCAGCGAAAGCGCGATCGCAACTTCCGCGAAGTTTTGGGTAACGGGGGCCCTGCGACGATCAAATTCAAGTCTTGCAAAACTTCCTCAACAGACTGGTAGCGGTCTTGGAAGTGGAAGCGCACCATTTTGGTTAAAATATTTGTGAGACCATCGCTAACCGGTTCAGATGTTAAATAATCCCAGATAATTTCACAATTTTCGGGGTCTTGTGGCAGATTGGTGGGACGCCGCCCGGTGAGGGATTGAATCGCGATAATTCCTACTGCATAAATATCATTATAGGGTTGCGGGACAGACTGCGGATTGTATTGTTCGGCAGGCATATAACCCCTGGTGCCGATCGCCTGCGATGTGAATATTTCACCGGTAGAGTTAGCGGTAAAAGTGCCGATTTCTTTGACCGCCCCAAAATCAATTAAAACAATTGTTTGATCTGTTTTGCGCCGAATTAAGTTAGAAGGTGTAATATCGCGGTGAATAATATTTTCTTGGTGGACTGATTTTAGTGTTTCCAGAACTTCCCGCAACAAAACAACAGTTTGTTGCTCATTCCACCGATCGCCCGCAGTTAGTTCTTGACTAAGCGGATGTCCTTCAATATATTCTTGAACTAAGTAAAAATAATCGTTTTCTTCAAAGCTATCGAATAATTCGGGAATGCGCGAGTTTTTGCCGAGACCGCGCAAAGCGCTAGCCTCTCTTTCAAATCGCTTCCTTGCCCTCTCCAAGACGCGCGGATCGTTCGATAGGGGAAAAGGAATTTCCTTAACAACGCACAGAGGATTATTAGGTTTGTTTATTTGTACAGCCGTGTAGGTTCTAGCAAACCCTCCCTCTCCCAACAAAGCGAGAATTTCGTACCTTTCATGTAGGATATGCCCTAAGTTGACACACATAAATCTTCCAACACCTCTTGACAGGCTGCGGCCTTTAATGTTGATTATAAGCTTTTTTGTTGCCCAATACAGCTTGGCAACATATCAAATTCATCTGTGTCTATATCAAAAACACTATAACTCTCAGCAATTGGCAATTCTACATTAGTGAAGAGCGATCGCTAATTATCAATTATCTTTCTGCTAACTTACTGAGTACAAAAGCAGCTAAAAATCCGCAGACAGTAATTAGTCCAGCAAAATCGTGAGTTTCCTCGAATGCTTCGGGAATCATAGTATCTGAGATCATTGCTAAAATACCCCCTGCTGCTACGGCGGTAGTAGCGGCTATTACTTCCGCAGAAAAGCCACTGAAAACCGTATATCCTAACAATGCTGCAATACCGGAAATAACTGCGATCGCGCCCCAAACTCCAAAAATGTAACCCATCGATCTCCCTGCTTTTTTCATGCCGGCGGCGCTAGAGAGTCCTTCGGGAATGTTGGAGAGGAAAATTGCCGCTACTGTCACCCAACTAACAGCGCCTCCAGAAATCATGCTGACACCAACGACGATCGACTCCGGTATCCCGTCTAACAGCGCGCCGAGGGCGATGGCTAATCCGCCATCGCCTGACTCTGTTTTAGCTGGGTGCAAAGCGCCCGATCGCTTGCGGTGTTTTGCTCCCTGTTGACTCAAAAACCAATTGGCGGCTGTGTAGACAGCAGCGCCGCCCAAAAAGCCGATCGCCGTCGAGTCGAAACCGCCGCGCTTGTAAGCTTCATCCATCAGTTCAAAGGATAGCGCTGAAATCAGCACACCAGCGCCAAAAGCCATAATTGTCGCGATCGCGCGCTGGGGAATGCTCACAAAGTAACCCACCGCCGCTCCCAGTAGCAGCGCCGACCCCCCCAGTAAACCCCAAAATCCTGCCTGCAACCACACTGGAAACATCAGCTCTACCTCAGAGGAAAATTTTTTATGCACGCCTAAAAATTAATTATATATACGACTTACGGATGGGCGCCAGAAACCGGGTTTTTCACCTAATCTGCTAAGTACATTCCTCATAGTTATAGTCGCTAGTGTTCCCCTCAACATTAACTTTTTTACCCCAGGATGCGATTGACTCGAAACCAGCGATAGCCGCAGGCTTCTAACGGAAGAGATGGCTAATTTTTTTAACTAGCATTATTCAATCAATAATAACGATATTTGCTCCTAATCGCCGTCTCCGCTGACGGATATCCTGGCCCAAGAATTAGATCAGTAAACCAACCAATCGTTGCTGCAATTATGTGAGGAACCACCCGGCTTTTGACTTCGTTTGTGCTGTGTTGGATGTCTAGATTAATTAAGAATGAACTGGCAGCAAGGGATGCGAATAATAAACGTCGATAACTCAGAAATTTGGCTAAAGTTAAGACTGTTAATACCGTCGCAGTTGGTAGCAGCGATCGGAAAAATTATCCCGGTAATCTTAAACTGCGTCTGAAAGAACGATTGGCTCCTTCAAATAGTTTTAACCTCGAACGTTTGGGCTGCCTTTGATTCCTCTACAAAGCCAATAAAAGAGCCGTGTAAATTCCAGCACCAAGGACAAATGCCCAAAACCGACTTTCTCGTTCTTCTGGCAATTCTTCTTTGAGGACGTTGAGAACAATTCCTCCGGCTAAAAAAGCAAATAAAACTGCGATCGCAGTTTTTCCAATCTCAGTAGCGCTACCCAACACCCACCCCACAATAATAGCTGCTGCTAGTATCCAGCGTCCGATGCGGTCATAAATATGCTTGTGATGTTGCCGCAAACCAGAGTCGTTCACTGCAAAGTGCAGGGCCATTGCACAAGAAAACAACAGCAGATTGGTAAGGCCCGGTTCTTCCCGATGCAGCAGCAGATAGCCAATCAGAGCGTTGTAAATTGAAAAAGAGCCAATGTGCAACCAAAAAACACCAAGACTGGTCACATCCTCTTTGCCACGCTGACGAGATAAATTTGCAATTCGTTCCAAGCCGTAAAATACAGTCAATCCTAACAAAGCTATTAAATAAACGTGGTGTTCTAGATAAGAAATAACTCCTGCGTCTACTTGCTCTAATACCGCTTGGTGCAGATTTAATTCCGGTAAAATATGCACAAAAACATAAGCTACCGAAACCCCACTCGCCGCTGAAAGCCAGCCACTGCGAGGAATAGAAGCAAATCGCAACTTGCCGAAAAATAAATGTGTCAGCGCTAAACCAATGGCAATCAGCGCGGTTAAAGCTAAAGTATTAGTAGCCGATCGTAAAGCTGTTGTTATTACCATAATTCTGCTCTACTAAATTAATCCTGGCTTAAAGCTTTAATGACTTGGTGATACCGCTCTTGCACATCTTTCCGATCTTGCTCCTGAGAGATTTGTTCGCGGCTACTATTTAAAATCATCTCCGCCTGACGGCGTAAAGCTTCTCGTTGTTGGGAATTGCGGGTGTAAGTGGCGATGCAAGCTATAGCTTCCAATAAGCGAATTGTTACCGCCACATCTGATTTACTGTACTGGCGAATTTGGTTAAAGGCAGCATCCACTAACCCTTCAAAGGTCACTCCTTCAACAATCACGCGCAAATTCTGTTCATCGTCGTAGCGATAGGGGGAGGGAAAATCCCTTTGAGCGAGGCGGGATAATCCGGCGCTGAGTCGATCAATACACCGAATTGCAGTAAACGGATCGTTGATACCAGGAGAAATCGCACGCAAGGCAATTTCAACTAACTGATCGATGGGAAATTCTACATCTTGATATTCAGTCCGTTCTTTGCCCAGAATAAAAGCATCGTTAATCTGTTGTTTCAGGCTTTGATTCACCTGTTTTTCCGGGGAAACCATCGCTACATCGCTGCCCTTGACGATAAACTTTCCCGGTCGAGTTGTAAGACTTACAAGCAGATTGTACTGACGGGCAATTTTCATTAATTCCTTGTCATCGATTGCTTGCAAATAACCCTCGCCCGTGGCTTTAATTGGACTTGCTTCTGAGTCAAAATTTGCAGGAATTGCTCCCAATTGTCGCGAGTTGTTCACTTTACCTTCTCCGATTTTTTCGGGAAACAGACGATCTAGAGCTTTGTCTAAATCTCCACTAACCTGAGTAATTACATGAGACGCTTGAATAATGGTTGATGCGTGATGGATAAAGTAAATCAGTACGCCGATACTGGCAATTGCCAATCCGGTACCAACTGTAACCGAGAGTTGGGGTACAAAGAGACTGTATCCTTCTCCTTCTGCATGAATGGTTCGCAGTACGAGCAAACAGTAAATAAACGTGCCAATGAAAGTGCCAAGCACGATCTGATTGCCCGTATCCTGCATAAAATTACGCAGCAATCGGGGCCCAAAATTTGAGCTCGCCAACTGAAGCGCCACAATAGTAATGGAAAAAGCTGTAGCAACAACGCTGACCATTGAACCGGCAACCGATGAAAGAACCGATCGCGCACCATCGGTTCCACCCGTGTAAATCCACCTCCAGTTTGGTATATTACCAGTGCGGTCAAGTGCCAGCATGGCGATCGCTAAAATTATCGACCCCAGCGCCATCAACGTTGGGATAAACCAGTAGCTAGAGTGCAGCGAGTCCCAAAGTTTGCTTAACTTGACATTTTTCATGAGTTGGGGTGGGGTTAAGATTATCCGTTGCCGTTGCCGTCTTGTTGCGATCGCTGTTCAATTAGTTGTCGCAGAGAACCGCTGATGCTGCGGGGTTTGGGAACTTCGCGATTACCAGCGGGCCATCCTTCGCGTTGACGTTTGCGATCGCCATCTGTCTCTTCTGTTTGGTCGTGAAACAAAATTTGCTGCGTAGGAAAGGGCAAGTCGATGCCATTAGCAGTCAGCTTTTCCTTAATCGCAGAAAGTACCTTGTCCCGCGATCGCAGATCGTCCATTCGTCGCGGCGGAGCAATCCACCATCGAGCGCGGATATTGACGGTACTTCCTGCAAGTTCCATCAGCAACACGTCAGGAGCAGGGTCATTCAAAACCTCTTCCACACTGTGCAGGGCTTCCATCATTAACTGCTTGGCTCGCTGAATATCATCGCCGTAGCCGATACCAACATCGTATTCCATCCGGCGTTTATCAAAGGCGGTATTCACAGTAACAGAATTGGTGAACAATTCCGCATTGGGAATTACAATCCGGCGACCATCATAGGTTCGGATTGTTGTAGCGCGAGTTTCAATATTTTCTACCGTTCCCTCAAAGTTTTTAAACACAATCTGGTCATCGATTTGGAACGGTTCCGTCAAAAGAATTAGGATACCAGCTAGGAAGTTTTGTAAGATATCGCGAAAGGCAAAACCAATCGCTACCCCGCTAATTCCCAGCAGTTGCACCAAATCGCCTGCTCTAAATGTGGGAATTACAATCGACAAGGCAATAAACAGACCAACCAGAACAGTAATACCCTGCGCTAACCTTCCCAACACGAGTCCCAAATTCCGGGATTGGCGGTGGTTGCGGGTAAGCTGCCTGACCGCTCTCTTAATTGACCTGCCAACAAAGAAAAAGATTGCAAAAACAATTAACGCTAGTACCATATTAGGCAGCAGGATAATGAAGCCATTGATCATGCTCTGAATCTTGTCCCAGACTCCGGATATTTCTGCTGTCATAAAACTTCCTCTTGCATCATATCGATTCCGGTTGCACCGGAATGCTTGTTGACTGTTGACTGTTGACTGTGAGTCAAAAAAATGAAAATTGCGCGAATTATTTGTTGGCAGCTTGATTCGACTTTACGCCCGACTCCGGAAGCGCGGATTTGATATCATTCCGGCGCAGGTCGGAATTGATCTCAGTCGTTATTGATAGTATTAAAATTAGCCCTGTCAAACTCTATCTTAATGCTGGAGATTACTGTAACGTGAGGCTAATTTAGGACTTACACAGCAACAGTAAATATTGGGGAGGATTCGTTAAACAGAAAGCTAACGCACCAACAATTTTTTTCAAGTGGAGATCGAAGCCACATCTTGACCGTTGAGTTTTTGTGCGATCGCATCCAGTACCCTCTGTTCTGCTTCGGAAACCTCTCCGCGACTTTCGGCAATGCGACGGCATTGAGCTAATAGCGGTACTGCAAAGTCCGGGTTAAGTTGCTCTAACAATGCACCCAATGGTTTGGGGGACTTGATGTTAGCAGCAATCCTTTGGAGAGAATCGGCATTTAATTGCAAGGCCTTCAATTCTGGCAGAATATCTTCCCAGTTTTTGTTGGGATAACTTGCCAAAATCATGTGAACCATAATTTGATCCATCCCTGCTTGCTGCGCGATCGCAACATCAAGATATTTCTCGCTTTGTTGCTGAATCGCTTGCAGCGTTTCGGTTCCAGGTTCTTCAGTATCTTCCCTCACTTTGGCTTCGTAAAACTGGCGCGCCGCATATCCCAGCGCATACAGCATCGTCGCATTGGTACTCGCACCAATCATCGCGCCAGCCAGCGGTACATTGCGTAAAAAGCCCAAACCAGCTCTCATGGCGTTGCTACCGCCTAGCGCTAACCCAAAAATTGCCAAAACCTCGCCTTTTCGGGCTGGCTGTTGCAAATCCATCCCATAAGCGGCGGCAATTTCATAAACCATTTCGGTTTGAATCGCAGTAGTTGCGGCTAAATCGATCGCCAGCAGTGCAGCCGCGACACCGGGTAAAATGCTGCTAGCAAATCCAACACCACCGGCGTGAATTGCTTTTTCCACCATAATGCGATGGGCAATTTCGCTGGGATATTCATTGGGATACTTTTGTTGGAGTTCCTTGACTTGAGCTTCCGCTTTGGCTAAGTCGATGCGATCGCTGACTCCAACTAACCAATCAAGCCTGAGTACCCCTGCTACTTGTTTAACAAAGGGAAGATTACCAACATAAGTCACCGCATCTCCGGTTCCTTGCGTCGCTTGTCCAATCAATCGATAAGTTTGTTTAGCAACAGCTTCCCCCAAATCAACTGCTGTTTCAACAACTGCTTTGCCTGTATTCAGTGCAGATTCGGTTGTCTCGGCAAGGAAATTTAACAAACCAGACTTTTGCTGTGAATTAGCTTCTTTTTTTGGGTTTGATTGGTCATCCATCACTGTTTTTTCAATTAACTACAATACGCCAGGTTTTCCGCTTGGACGTAGCCTCTCAGAGGCACTGTAATCGGCACCCAACCATCTGTTCCTATACTTTCAATCGTCACTCTTCGTCCACTCGCGACGACTCCAACCCTTTCCCCATCAGTGGAAGGTGCTTGATGTACATTAATTCCTCTGGCTGCTGCAACTTGGCGGCAGTTAGTAGGAGGCGGGGCGGTTGCGGCTTCACACATTCCGAGAAAACCACCATATACGTAGCCTTGTAGCGGGGCTGTAATTGGTACCCAGCCATTCTCACCAAGACTTTGAATCGTCACATTTCGTGCGGAACCGATGATGCCAACCGCTTCGCTGTTAGCCGTCGGTTGTCGCCGAACATTAAGGCCATTCCTCGCAATAACCTGGCGACAGCTATCCGGTACTTGCGCTAGTAAAGATTCACCTTGAATCTGTGTTTGATTTGTATTAGTGGCGAACGAGGGAGCAACTAAAACCGTTGCCGTTAACAAGATCGAACTTGTTAACGTTGTATATTTTTGCCAGATACTCTGCTCTTGCATCGCTTTATCTCCTTTTAAATCTCTATGCCAAAACCTTAGAAAAGGTTTTTAGCTCGTTCATCTTCTCCAAGAAAGGATGAATCATCATCCCAAGGGTAGAAAATAATTCGACTCGCTCCTGTGCTTGTTAAATTTTCAGGTTTTATCATCGTTAATCAAGCATAAACGCGAGGTTTGCGAGCGCCAACAGCACCACCCATCATTGCCGCTGCCAAACTCAGCAAAGAGCCAAGTAGAAATGACCAAGTAGCTTTAGCTGTATTACCAGCTAGATCGCGAACTTGATTTGGGTCTACATTCGGCGCTTGATTGGGTATATTAACGCCGCCCTGTTGTTGTACTTGATTGGCAATTTCTCCAGCATTAGCAGCCGCAGCGCCAACAGCACCCGATATCCCGCTTCCTAATAACCAAGCACTAAGTGCTAATGTAGCTCCCCAAAGAATTGCTGCATTCAAAAATGCTGTTTTCTTGGTCATCGGGCCGCAGCTTTGAGCCATCACCCAACCTCCCAAAAATAGGGAAATCAGCAAACTGATAATCGACCAAATTACGACCCCAATACCAACGGAACCTGCATCCGCCCCTGTTGCACCTGCGGTTAATCCGATCGCCATTCCCAAAGCGCTTAAAAGTAGTTGAGTACCCAGAGCGATCGCAATTCCTGCCAAAATTGGCCCCCACCTCACTTGATCGTGGTAATCCACCAGCGGATTGACGATTGTAGGCTCAGTGAGTGGATTGCCCGATCGATCTGGATAAGTCATAAAAGATTAACCCCTGCGTTACGTCATTTTTTTTCTTGAAGGTAATTTAATTTTACTTAATCATCATTACCAGAATATCTACCGATGGGCATAATATTTTTAAGTTAAAAATTTTAAATATCAAAAGTAGTAACTTCGCTTATAAAATCGAAACTTCCTTTAAAAAAAACCAGCAGATCCTTTAGAGATGCCCTTAATTTTGTAGGATATCCCCTAGTTAATGTGATCGTAAAACCTAATAAATCCTTGTGAGAGTTGCTGGCAAAAACCTTGTAGGCTGGCTCCACCCAACCTACGAATGATTAGATAAATTTACCTCTTTGAGTACAGGAAATCTAAATTCATCTACCTAAAGATAGAAAAATACAAAAAAATATCGCTATCTTGATGATTTTCAATTTGCTGAATCATTCATAAGAAGGAAGTATTAGAGCTGATATCTATCTAAAGTAGGTACACAAGTTGATGTAGATAGTACAGGAAACAACTATGTTACTTTACAAAATTGAGGATTTTAATCCCAACTACCGCCAAGCCGCTTTTGAGGACGACGATATCAAAGGACTGGATGTGTATGGCGGAAGTACCGATGATAAAATTGGCACGATCGATACTGTGCTGGTAGATGAGACAGGACGTTGCCGCTATTTTGTGGTAGAGACTGGTTCTTGGATTTTTGACAAAAAAGTTTTACTTCCCATCGCTCTTTGTCACATTGATTTTAATGGGCGGCGTGTTTACGCTACAGGTTTGCGGAGTAAAAACCAAGTGGAAAAACTACCCAGGTATGAGCATGGAATGGCAGTTGATTACGATTATGAAGAACAAGTGCGGGGTATTTATCGAACTTCAACAGTAGAAGCGTCTGTACCAGTAGAAGCATCATTACCTTTAGAAGCACCTGTGCGAGTTTCTACAACACATTCGGTCTCGCCTCAAGCTACTAATCCTGCTTATGATGATCGGGATACCTATACTTACGAGCGAGAACCCCAATTGTATCAGATGAACGAACAGGATCATCAAAAACTCAAACTGTACGAAGAACGATTAGTTGCAGATAAAACCCGTCGCAAAACAGGCGAGGTAATAATTGGCAAACAAGTTGAAACCGAAAGGGTAAAACTGGAAGTTCCTGTAGAAAAAGAGCGAATTGTGATTGAGCACACAACTCCAGAATCTGCAGGGAGTCTAGTAACCCCAGATACCGCCTTCAAACAAGAAGAAATGGCACATTTTGAAATCTACGAAGAAAGTGTGGATATCCAAAAGCAAGCGTTCGTGCGCGAGGAAGTGCAAGTCAGAAAAGAAGTTGAGCAAGATACGGTTGAGGCAAGAGACACAGTACGTCGCGAAGAGTTAGATGTAAAAAAAACAGAATGGGATTCGGAGGATAAAAAAAGTAATCCGCTTTAACTCAGCCAAAGAGTATCGTTAAAAAAAATGCAAAAATTAGGAGGAAATTTATCATGTCTACTCGCAGGCATTTACCGTCAATCAGCGTAGCCTTTTTAGCTTTAGCTGTTAGTGTCAGTGGCACTGGCTTTGTGCTAAGTTCCCAGCAAGTTGCTGCTCAACAAGCTAAATCGAAATTTCCTGATGTACCGCCGAATTACTGGGCGCGTCCGTTTATTGATTCCTTAGCTGAAAAAGAGATTGTTACCGGATATCTAGACGGAACTTTTAGACCCAAACAGGCTGTAGATCGGGATGAATTTTCGGCGATGATCCGCCAAGCTTTTAATCGAGCAAGCGTTAGAAAGATACCGAGTGGAAGTTACTTTAAGGATGTGCCTAAAAACTACTGGGCAGAAACTCCGATTCAAGAAGCTTATGAAACGGGATTTATGAATGATTTTCCCGGAAATGAGTTTCGTCCGAAGCAGCCATTGACTAAGGCACAAGCATTAGTTGTGTTAATGAGGGGTTTAAATATGGATTTCAATCCCCCTGTTGTCAAAACCGATCGAGCTGCTGCAACTCCAGCAAGACAAACTCCAGTAAATAAACGTCGAATTGCTAGGAACCGTTTGGCATTTCCTCTCGCAGCGACTGTTTTGATGCAGCCGTTATTACCTGTCGTGGCAAAGCTGCAGCCTGCGGCTGCGCCCGCATCTCAACCGGCTAAGGCTGTTCCACCAACAACGACAAAAGCTGCAACTGCCCCTGCTAAAAATTCGGCATTAGATTTTCTCAATTCGTACTATAAAGATGCCGGGAAACTTCCTAAATATGCGGTTGAGCCAGTGGCAGCAGCGACAAAGGCAAAGATAGTGGTCAACTATCCAGATCCGAGAGTTCTTAATCCCAACGAGTTGCTGAGTCGGGGTAGTGCTACTGCCCTAATTCATCAAGCTTTGGTCAATCAAGGTCAGATAGAACCGCTTCCAGACAAGAATACTGCTAAGTACATTCCTAACAGTCCACGTCGCTAGTTCTCCCATCAACTTTAACTTTTTTACCCCTGGATTCGATTGACTCGAAACCAGCGATAGCCGTAGGCTTCTAAGGGAATAGATGGCGATTTGGCATCGAGAGATTCATACAGCCGATCGCCAAATAAATCGCACAGATTGCTGTATTCGTGAGATTTGAGCGTAGCGGTACAAGGTTTGTCGGCTAGATTGTGGACAGCAATCACCGTCCTGCCTTGCCAGTCGCAGCAGTGGGCTAACACCGAGGGAGAGTCGGTTTCGAGAATGTGCCACTTGCCCCTACCCAACTCAGGACATTGCTTGCGGATGCTGATTGCACGTTCCATCCAGTTAATTAATGAGGCAGGATCGCGCTGCGCTGCGGTGACATTGACTTGTTTGTAACCGTATTCTCCGTGGGCGATCGCAGGTCTGGCAAGGGCATCAGTTGCAGCCGTCGAAAAGCCACCATTCGGTGCATCTGACCATTGCATCACGGTGCGAACGCTGTCGCGACCTTCCAGCGAAAGGTCATCGCCCATGCCAATTTCTTCGCCATAGCGCAGCATGGGTGTACCAGGGAGGGTGAACAGCAAGCTGTAGATTAGTTCAATCCGGCGGCGAGATCCTCCCATCATCGGTGGTAAGCGACGACGAATCCCGCGCCCGAAAATTTGCATTGTTTTCTCAGGGGCAAACGCTGCAAAAATTTCCTCTCGTTCCGATGAAGTAATGCGATCTAGCGTCAGTTCATCATGGTGGCGCACAAAATTAAGCCACTGACAAATATCAGGAATATCGGGTAAGGTTTTTAGTCCATCGCGCAATGCTGTGGATTCTTGACGCGCCAAGGCCAAAAACAGATGCTGGTTCAGCAAAAAGTTGAACAGGATGTGCATTCTGTCGCCCTTAGCAAAGTAGACAGGAATTTGATCGCGATCGACATTTGCTTCTGCCAGCAACACAGCATCACCCTGACGCGATGACACAAAATCTCTCATTTCTTCCAAGAAACCTCGCAGCTTTTCGGGGTCTGCACCTTCGATGCCAATTCCTTCAATTAAAAAGGGAACAGCATCAATGCGAAATCCAGACACGCCCAGTTCTAGCCAGAAACCCATAATTTTGCAGATTTCTTCTCGTACCGCCGGATTGGCAATATTCAAATCTGGCTGTTCTTTGTAGAAGTGATGCAAATAGTAAGCGTTTGCGTGTTCGTCGTACTCCCAAATACTGTCCTCAGCATCGGGAAACACCAGCAATTCTGGATCTGTTTTGGGTGGATTTTCTGACCACACGTAGTAATTGCGATACTTCGAGTTTTTATCGCTTTTGGATGCCACAAACCACGGATGCTGATGGGACGTATGATTTACTACTAGATCGATCAGCACGCGAATTCCTCGTTCCTTTGCTTGGTGCATGAACTCGACAAAATCTCCCAGGGTTCCGAGTCTCGGATCAATGTTGTAGTAATCCATCACGTCATAACCGTTGTCCCGGTTAGGGGAAGGATAAAACGGCAGCAACCACAAACAAGTAATTCCTAGCCCGGATAAATAGTCTAGGCGGTTGATAAGTCCCTGAAAGTCGCCGACACCATTCCCGTCCGAGTCCATGAAGGTTTCAACATCGAGGGAGTAGACAATTGCGTTTTTATACCAGAGGTCTTTCATATCAGTAAATTTCTTAATAGAGAAACGGTGTAACATGGCTGTGTTCAGAAACCCAGTCACAGGGCAATTTAGGAAGCTGAATGCCACGGGTATAGCTCATCTTTCGGAAGATAGTTTTAAGTCGTATTTGTACCAATTAAAAATATTTCAATATAACGGTATATTAAACATAAACCAAGATAATACCTTACGTTTTTTCAATTAAAAAAGGGTCGATACGTCTGACTACAATTAGCAGGAGCGATCGCTACCAATTTCAGCTTAGATCTTTATTGCAATAGCCAACTTGTTTAGCTGGTAGCTGCACTGTCTTCGCTCTCTTTCGCCAAGACAGTGCACCAGCATAAACATTAGTTAAATCTGCCAGCGCTTGTAAGTGCTGACGGCATGGGAGTTGTGTTTGCCTTTAGCGATCGCCAATCCGGCCAACTAATCTTCTACCCAATTAAGTAACCCAAGAGAAGTAACAGCTCCAAAAAAGTGAGCGCCAATCAGATTGACGTTTGCCATCGTCACAAAAATATCTAGGGAACGAATCACATTTTCTGGCGCATAAGCTGCCATCGCTTGGGGTTGACTAAGAGTTTTCGCTAGCACTACAGCAACTGTTTCTTCTGAAGCAACAAACGCGATTAATACCCCCACCAAACTAGAAACTAATCCAATCCGTAAGGTGTGAGTAATATGTTCTTTGCTGGGATATACCTGGGAATTTTCTGCGTGCAAAAGTCGGCCTAATAGCCTATAGCGAAAATCCCAAAATATTCTAAAGCACAGCAATAGCAGACCAACTATCGCTAAAACTACCCCGAAACCAATACCTGCATTATTGGTTTGCTCGCTCATGTTGCGACCCAACATAGCAAATACTAAAACTATGCCGGAAACAGCACCCAAGAATAACTGTATCCAGAAGCTAAACCTACTAAACAAGCGAAAAGTTGCGACGAATTCGCTTTGGGTCAGCGGTTGCGACAAGGATTCTGGTTGATTCATTATATCCACCTTATTGCTGAATTGAGTATCAAAATAAACGAGGTAAGAAAGAGGTTATGCTTGTCTTCCTGGCGATCGCCTTGTGGTTAGCTATTAGACATCTCCCGAAAACTTCGTTAAGGGCAGGCAGGATGCCTACCCCCTAATCCCCGCAGTAGTTATGAGAGAGGTCTATTGGTTACTCAGGAATCGCGGAGGGATATACTCCTGTAGCAACTAAGACAGGTTTGTTGGTATACTCGGCTTCTAGCTTCTGCTTCAAGGTCAAATCCCATTGCAGATCGTAGTCCCGCTCAAGTTCAGCGAGGACAAACGAACGCAACTCGCCGGTTACGGCAACCTTCTCACCTTCTCGCACGCTTGGTTGTGGAACTGTGTGTATCACTAACAAGTCTTGTCCGCCAATTAATTTGTCTTCATCCAAGGTGAACGAGTTTGGACTTCTGAGGCTTTCGACTTCACCGCTGACCGCCAGTGTCTTGCCGTAGTATTTTTGGGGGTCTGAGGTGAGTTCCCCCGGTGTGGGGGCTAGCGCCATCGATTGTGCAACGATCGCAGGTTTACTTTCGTACTCGGCGTACAAGTTTGACTCTAAGCCTAATTTGTACTCGCGCTCAATATCTGCAAGGACAAAATTGCGAACTGTTCCCGTTACTTGAACTTCTTGACCTGATTCAGCCGGCAGCACAAAAGGCTTGCCGGTGGCATTGACAACCAAAATCGGTTCGCTGCCAAAAAACTCCTGATCGCTAACTGTAAAGGTCGATGGCCCCAATTTTTTGACTGGTTCACTTCTGATGGTGACAGTTTTGCCAAGCAGTTGTGCTGTGTTATCAACCACATTCTCGGTAGTCGTGGCAACCGAACCGGGTGTTCCAGGTGCAGGTACAGGTGCCGTTGCTTGCCGCTGTGGGGTAGTACAAGCCGGAAGCAGCATAGCTGCTAGTGCGAGTGCGATCGCTCCTCCCTTAGCATTCGAGAGCTTTTGAGTGTAATTGTTCAAACGATTATTAACCATTGAAAAACCTCCTTGATTTTTTCTGTGTATTTTGTTGATGAAACTAATGAATTTGTGTTCAAAACCCGGTCTTTTTATTGCTGAATTCAAAAAGAGTTAACCATCAGGTTGAATTCTTAAAACCCCTTGATTGCGATCAAAGTTACTCGTTTAATCTCTGGAAACTGCTACCATCCCTGTTTCATAACTAGACATCGGTTTAACTTTCAGCAGCCCTCCATCTTCGCGCACCATTGTGACAGTCAAAGGCGTTGGTAGATTGTGCAGAACAATTTCTGCTTTACCTGCTAGCATTCGGGATTCAGTATGCCCGACTTTGGGCGGGCAAATAGTCGCGAGTCGCTGCTCAATTTTGAAACAGTACCAACGTTTCTTCACTGGTGCGATCGCCTCTACTAGAACTGAGATTCACCTCGTATCGGGTTCCTGGTAGAGAAATGGTCGGCTTAAAAGCAAAACTGAATTTACCTTGTTCATCCGCCCGAATTGTGCGTTCGAGGATATTTCGTTCAACTCCAAACAAACCTGCCACAGAAGAGGTAGCCTGAACGTTGACATTAACTGTCGCATTTGGGGCGCTGCGTCCTTCCACTTCAACAGTCCCGCTGACGCGAGCATTTTCTTCGGGAGTGATAATTTCTAGCGGGATTTCGGCAGTGTTGGAACTGCCATCATCGCCAGCAATTAGCTCTCGATCTAAACGGGAACGAATAACTTGATTTCCCGACTGCAAACTAGCAGTAACCGCCGCACCTGCAGGGGGGAAATAATCTTGGCTGCGGATCGTATATTCCCCTGTGTAAACGCCGTTGGATTCTTCCCGCATGGGGATGTTATAAGCAACTCCTTCAATGGAGAAATTAGCTGTAGCGTTGGGAGTGCCGAGCAATTTGAAATTGAGCGTGGTTCCCGGAGCTAACTGCTGTACGGATCGAGCAGTGAAGCGGTTAATAGACAAAGATTGAAAGCGGCGATCGTTATAACGAGCAACTAAAGGTTGTTGCAAGCGGGTGCTACTGATGCGATCGCCTTGTTGCAAATTGGCCCGCACAACTGTATTTTCGGAAAGTCGATCGCCCTCGCGAATCATGTAGCTTGCCTCGTAGACTCCCGGTTGAACCTCCCGCATCGGCAGATTTTGCACTGCATTGGGGATAGTCAAGGTAGCCCTCGAATACGGGACTCCTCGCAACACGAAAAATAGTTCAGTTCCTGGCTCTAATCGCTGTACTGGATATGCGGTAAAACTGTCAATATCCGAGCCGACTACTCTTCGTTGAGCTACTTGGATAGAGGGTTTGAGACTAGCTTGAGCAATTTCCGGTAAATAAAGGGTTGAACCCAACAGAACCAGTCCAATTGCCGTTGAAAATGATTTTATTTTCATAAAATCCTCCTAAATCGAAACAACCAACCTCTTGCAGTAATAATGTGAAAATTTCAATTAATTATTAAATTTTTACTTTTGCTAAGGGTCGATTGTCTGTGTTCTACGTTCTACATTCTTTCAAAACGTTGCTTATATATCTATTTAACCTCAACTCTCAAAAGCTTGCCATCTGTCGGAGGCAATAAGAAAATATCTATCTGATGAAAGATGTTTGAGTAAAAAATAATGAATTTGCGAGTTAAGTGCGATCGCTCGGACTATTGGCGATAGATGCTTGATTCCCCACTGTCGCACTGGGGCGCATCCATTCTTGCAACGTCCATAAGCTAGTTATGGCAGCTATTGCAGCTCCAAAACTATCCATAATCAAATCAATAATCGTATCATTCAGGCTCTCAATCACTTCGGTTGAGAGAACAATACCAGCCGTCCATTCGGCAACTTCCCACAAAGCACCAATTGCAATCCCAAAACTGGTTATTGTTAGCAAGTACAGCATTTTATGGTTACGAAAAATAGTCAGCATTGAACTGTACGCTAAAAAACTCAATGCTAAAGTCACGGCAAAAGTCGTGAAAGCATGAACAATTTCATCATAAAGCCCCGGTTGGTAAAACAGTCCGAAAACCCAGCCTCCGGCGTTGAGTAAGGCAGCAAGCACAAAGAGGAAATCAAACAGCGTTGGCAAGCGATCGTCCATCACCACAAACACCAGTGATGCTACTAAGAATAAAGCTAAACCCAAGGCATTTTGCCATTTTCCCTGACTCAGAGCAGCTATTACTGCTATTGTTAATAACGCCTGTCCTACCCAAGCTGTAACTCTATAGCCACGCCAGTTTGTAGTCATCATCCCTCTCCGTCTATCTTAAGATCATACATTCCCGACTTCTCTAAAAAATCAGAGTTTTCCATGCCCTTTTTGTGGTTTATTTGAGTTCATTTTCTAGAGGTCATCTTGAGCAACTTGGGCCTGGTTTAAGGCAGCAACCAAGGTAACTCCACCTAAAATATTACCAATTAGAGTAGGTATCATGAATTTGCCAAAATATTCTGGCCACGAAACAGCTTTAATTGCCACGGCATAGAAAACTTCCACCGATCCGGCAATAATATGAGGAAATTCACCTAGCCCAACCAGGGAAGTGATGATAACAATTACCCAGAGTTGGGAAGACTCAGCGGCGGGGAGAAGCCAGACCATTAAAGCAATCAACCAACCAGCAAAGATAGCCCGCAATAAAGTTATCCAAAATCCTCCATCGATAACTTTTAAACCTATTTCACCAAACGCTTTTTGAAATTCAGGCGGGAAGACTCCAACCTGTGCAACTATTGAGGCAAATATGAATGCACCTAACAAATTGCTTGCTAAGACAATTCCCCATAATCGCAGCACTCGCATAAAAACTTTGCGTCTGCGATCGTTTAACAAAGGCAGAATGACAGTCAAGGTATTTTCAGTGAACAACTGCTGACGCCCCATCACTACGATGACAAAGCCGATACTGTACCCAAGGCTGACAATGATAGAACTCCAAGATTGCTGGGGTAAATTTGCTTGGAGTACACCTTGAGCCACTAGGGAAAATCCCATAGATAGTCCTGCCGCTAATCCAGACCAAGCTAGGGCTGAAACTGGACGACACAACTCACTTTCACCCTCAACCCTAATCGTTTCGTGAATGATTAAGGCAGTGGGACGGATGCGCTCAATGATCTCTTCACGATCGCGATCGCTTAGTTCCAACTTTTGTTGACCCAGCAATTCTATTGCTTGGCTGGCTCGATCGCAATTTTGTGTCATCTCGCTCTTGTTAAATTATATGAACTTCGTAGTTCTCAGCATACAAACTAAACAATAGCGACGCCCCTAACCTGAGAATGAGCTTTGGGTTTTTCTAAAAAGTATGTATAGAGAAAAACTCGCCGTGCAGCATCTATCTTAAGTTGGGTAATTTTAAAATTGAATGTAAAAGCAATATATCTTAAGTAAGATATTTGGCTATTTGCTTTAATTTTGCACAATCTTTCCCATACAGAGGTGTTTGGTTGGCAGGCGTTGTATTAAGCATGAGTTTTATTGGTATTACCAGCATTATTGGTTTGTTTGTTTGGCAAGTTTCACTGCCTTTTGTGGACTGAATTCTGGCATTCATACTAGCCTTAATTCCCTGTAGGGGCGCAATTTTAAGCGTAAGTCCACCGCTGCTGCTGGCTTTATTAAATTTGCCTTCAAAAGCAGGCGCGGTGTTGTTGCTTGATTTCCCTATTCAACAAATTGAAGGCAACTTGGTCACGCCTATCATTATGGAAAAGCAGGTATCTCTGCTTCCCGCTTACACCTTAGCTCTCTTGACAGCATTCGGATTTTTATTTGGCTTTTTGGGATTATTTTTAGCGCTACCAATTCTAATTGTTATTCAAATCTGGGTTAAAGAAGTTTTAATCAAAGATATACTAGACCCCTGGCAGACTGCTCCATCAGAGCCAGTTAATAACCCATAAAGCTATATTTGTCAAGCCCAATTAATGTGAAGTTTATTAATCAATCAACCGATGAGACTCCCGCTCAAGACAGATGACAAAAATCTCTAAACAAAGTAATTATTAGATTAATAAATGATAATATAAATCGTTTGTTTAAGAACTAAGTTAACTGGAAAGGAATGCACCATTGCCTATGCCAGCAGTCGTTAACAACTAAAGTATAAAAAATATGAAACGGGACAACTCACCCACCGACAGCATTAAAGACTCAATTGGACAGGCAGCTTCTCATCCCTGGTTTGAGCGACTGGCAAGATTGGGATATGCTTCCAAAGGCTTAGTTTACTTTATTGTCGGTTTTTTAGCAGCACAAGCAGCCTTTAGTATGGGCGGCAGGACAACAGATACTAGCGGTGCATTATCAGAAATTGTTAACCAACCCTTCGGTAAATTTCTGCTATTTCTTGTAACGATTGGCATTATTGGTTATGCCCTTTGGCGTATCGTTCAGACAATTCTCGACCCAGAACACCAAGGACAGAAAATGGATGCCAAGCGCATAGCCCAACGCATTGGCTACGCCTTAAGTGCTTTAGGTTATGCAGGTTTGGCTTTAACGGCTGTAAAACTGATAATGGGTTCGGGCGGTGGTAAGAGCGATACAACCGAAGATTTGACAGCCCAAATTTTAGCGCAACCGTTTGGACAATGGCTGGTAGGATTGGCAGGCTCAATTGTTATTGGTGTAGGATTTTCTTATTTTTACGAAGCATATAAAGCCAAATTTCGTCGCCATTTCAAGCTAGATGAAATGAGCCAAACCGAGCAAACTTGGGCGACACGGTTGGGTCGATTCGGAATTGCTGCCCGTGGAATTGTTTTCGTTATAATCGGTTTTTTCTTAATTCAAGCAGCAAGGTTATCGGATGCCAGTCAAACGAAGGGATTGGGCGATGTGTTGGGAATTCTAGCACAACAGCCTTTTAGTCCAGTGATTTTGGCTCTAGTACCTGTGGGTTTAATTGCCTATGGCATCTACTCGGTAATTGAAGCTCGCTATCGGAAAATTTTGCGTTCATAAGCTTGCCCGTTATACAGAGAGTTTTGAGTACAACAAGTTTTTTGAATTAAGAACTTATCTAACTCAAAGCTCAAAAATTTTACAAGGTGTCCTGATAAAATCACATACTTTATAAGTCTGGAGATTTTAACTCAAAACTCAGGGCGAGCACGGGGGCACCGCCCGTACTCAACTCAAAACTCCTAAAAACTGATGGCACAAATTGGTTATCATGCTTCCCACGAACAGTTTAAGCCCAGCGAACTGCTGAAATATGTCAAAATGGCAGAACAAGCTGGCTTTACCCATGCCCTTTCTTCCGATCACTTTCATCCTTGGAGTGAAGCGCAAGGACAAAGTGGTTTTGCTTGGTCTTGGTTGGGTGCAGCAATGCAAGCAACGCCGAGGCTTTCCTATCGGGTTGTTTGCGCTCCCGGACAGCGGTATCATCCGGCTATTATTGCCCAAGCTGTGGCAACGTTGGCAGAAATGTTTCCCAATCGTTTTTGGCTAACGGTTGGCAGCGGTCAAGCGTTGAACGAACATATTACTGGGGATAAGTGGCCTACTAAGAGCGATCGCAACACGCGCCTCAAAGAATGTGTCCATATTATCCGCGCCCTTTGGGCAGGAGAAACCGTCACCCATCGCGGTTTAGTGTGCGTAGAAGATGCAAAACTTTATACCCGCCCGGAAATTCTCCCATTAATTATCGGCGCGGCAGTTACCCCAGAAACCGCAGAATGGTTGGGCAGTTGGGCAGATGGATTAATTACTACTTCTCGCCCACCTGAAAAGTTAAAAAAAGTCGTCGATGCGTTTCGTCGCGGTGGTGGAGAAGGGAAACCAATGATTTTGAAAGTGCAGCTTTCTTATGACAGTAATGCAGAGAAAGCACTACAAGGCGCTCATCATCAATGGCGTAGTAACATCTTCAAAAGCAAAATGTTGACAGAACTGATAACACCCGATCAATTTGATGCGGCCGGGGAGTTTGTGCAACCAGAGGAGTTATATCAACACGTCCGGATATCGGCAGACCAAGAGCAGCATATTGAGTGGTTGCAAAAAGATATTGAATTGGGGTTTGATGAACTAATTTTGCACAACGTTAACCGAGAACAAGAGCAGTTTATTGAGGTATTTGGCGAAAAAGTAGTGCCAGCGCTGACAAAAAATTGATCTTGGCATCTACCTAATTCAAGACTTTGAATTCTGATTTAATAATTGCTGCATCTCAGCCCGCAAGGCAGCAATTTCAGTTTGAAGTGCTGCAATTGATTTCCCTCCTGCTAATTCTGCTTCGTCATCCTCTGCATCGCGACCAATAAAAAATGTGGCGATGGTCGCAGTTACATAACCAAAAACCGCAAACGCATAGAGTGCCAGAACAAGGCAAAGTATGCGACCTTCTGGCGTTTTGGGCCAATATTCCGAACCCATTGTCATCATTAGCATTGCGGTCCACCATAAGGCTGTGCCGTAATTATTTAACCCGGAGGAACCATCGGCGACATCTTTTTCAAAAGCATACATCCCTGCTGCACCTACCAAGGTAATAATTATCGTTAGTCCTACGACATAACCAAATCCGCGACGGCTAACACTCGCAGCTAATGCCCGCATCCCTCGATTCGTACCAGTCATAACTCGCAACAACTGCAAACTTCGCACAGCCCGTGCTGTTTTGAATGCTCGCACCACTCGTACAATCCTCAAGGTACGCAAAGCAGGCAACAGCAGAGAAAAAGCCGTTATCCAATGGCTTTTAATATAGGAAATTTTGCGGGGAGCCAAGGCAAATTTAACTAGAAAATCGGCAATAAAGATAATCCAAATAGTAGTGCTAACGACTTCTAGCAGTGGATTTAATCCCCAAGTTAATTCAATAATAAATAGGGCTAGCCACACAAATGCCAGCACCAGCATGGGAGCTTCCAGCCAATCTTCTAGCTGTTGCAAAATCTGGCCTTGCTCTTGTTCTATGGCTTGTTTTTCGGCTAGGTTGGGGTTGTTCATTTACCTACCAAATCATTAAAAGTTAGTCTTTTACGCTGCATTTTAGCATAAGCTTTCGCCACCGGCACAGCAGTAAAGCCGTGGGGGATTATTGACGCGCAAAAAATTAGGCAACCAATGACCCAATCTAAATCTAATCCCGTTTTACGTAGCGCCAGCATGGCATAGAAAACTGCTGCCGCACCCCTTGGACCAAACCATCCTAAAAACAAAGTATCCTACCAGCTTTTTAGCTGACCCAGCTCATGCGGGCGAAGACAGCGCAACTAACTACAAACCCTTGTTAAATTCATTCCCACTCTAACGTCCTTCCCTCTTCACGTCCAACTCTTCGCGACGCAGTGTTTCCGCTGCCTCAACAATCTCCGTTTCAACTTCTTTCCTGATGTTAACTTCTTCGCGCACGAAAGCTTCTTTTTTGATATCAGCAGTTTCTTCGTAAACTTCCATACGCATCACCTTTTCCTGCTGGAATGGAGTATTCCGATTTACGGGCGCACCTGCCGTCCCTGGAGTTATACTTTCAATTACAACTCGCTCTTTTTCTGTGGGAATTGAAACTCGTGCCGTTTCGGTTTCTACTCGCTTGCCAATTGCTACCTCGCCAGCTTTGTGACGGCTTTTTTCTGCAACCAGTCGTTCTTCGTAGAGTCGGAATTTGTGATGCTCGCGCTCGTTCATCTGATACAATTGAGGCTCTTGTTCGTAAGTGTAGGTGTTGCGATCATAACCAGCAGCCCTAGCTTGGTTAGAGACAGAATGCGGCATAGAAACTGGTGCAGATGCTTCTATAGGCAATGATGCTTCTACAGGTGCAGACCCTTCTACCGTTAGAGTACGATAAACACCCCGCACTTGTTCTTCATAATCGTAATCAACTACCATTCCATCCTCATACCTGGGTAGTCTTTCTGCTTGGTCTTTACTCTTCAAACCCGTCGCGTAGATGCGCTCTGCATCAACATCCACTCGACAAAGAGCAACTGGAACTAATACCTTCTTGCCAAAAATCCAGAAACCTGTGTCAACAACAAAATATCGGAAACGTCCTGTCTCATCAACTAGCGCGGTATCGATGGAGCCAATCTTCTCATCTGTATTTCCAGCATAGATATCCAGGCCTTTGATATCTTCGCCATTAAAAGCCGCTTCGCGGTAGTGGGGATTAAAATCTTCAATTTTGTAAAGTAACATAGGAATCCTTCCCTTTCTATCTACATCAACTTATGCCTCCATTTTAGATACAACTCAAATTTGATGCTTCCTTCTTATGAAGTATTAAATAAAACAGAATAGTACGATGAGTATATCTATTTTAATTTTTTTTCTGTCTCTGGATAGATGAATTCTCATTTTTTATCCATCTTCCGCTCCCTCAAGTTTCGCAATTTGAACTTTGAACAACTTTGCCTTTGTTATACTACTCCCTCTGTTTAACTATTATTATGAATATATGCAATGCCGCCTCTTCAGCAAGCAATTTTCCATAACTGATAACTAATAACTAATAAAAACAAATTCCCCGGCCTAACCAGGGAACGAAAGATATTCAAAAAAGTAATGTTGTTTTAATAAATTGAATTTGCCAAAAAGCGGCGATAATTTAGTAGCAGCGATTGTTGATTTGAGAGCAGACGCCGGGGCGGGCAGTCCTGTGCAGGTGCCGCACCCGATCGCATTTTCCAGTCTCAAGAAAACAGTTGCATTCATATTTGAGTACCACTTAAGCTTGGTTGCTGTTGCGAGTCTGGCTAGCCAGCTCCAACAGTTGCGCCCAGCGTTTTTGGACTTGTTTGGGAGTGCATTTGAGCGCGGTGGCGATCGCCTTGTCGCTTTCTTGATTCCGCTTCATTTCTAACAGTTGCTGCATTTCGGGCGCAAGTTGAGCGCGAAATGCTTCCCATTTGTCTGAAGTCATTCCCAGCTTTTGATCGACATCAGCACCCAGCCATTCGTGGACGAGTTTCCAATTTTGAGTGCGGGCAAATTTTTCGACGTGGTACTTGAAACGTTGTTGCAAGTAGTCGCGCTGGCGGGAAGACAAACCGAGCACGCGGTCAATTTCCGAAGCCGAAAGGTCTTGCAATTTTAAAGTTAAGTAATTCACGCATTCTGGCTGATTTTGCGATTCCAGATAGGCGATCAATTCCGAGACTACTCGATCGCGCAACACAGCATCAGCCGGATCGACAGTTTCCGATACCATTTGCTCGCGCACTTGTTGCAGCGCCGGAGAGCGGCTGTACATTTCCGCATCTTCTCCCTTGCCCGACTCTACAGCCATTTCAATGTCGATCGCAGTTTCGGGAGGCTGACCCTTGGCAAATCCTTGAGCGCGCAACACGATCAGGCGTTGGCGGTTGCGGCCGGGCAAACCAATTTGGCGCTTGGCGTAGTGCTCGGTAAAAGCCATGTACTCAGCCAATTCTAGCTGCGTGCGGGGCTGGTAGGTGACATCGAGTTGATGTTCGCGGCGGAAAGCTCGCAGAGATTCGATGTAAAAGCCTTGCAAAAAGTCTTCAATCATGTTGTAGCGAGCTTGGAAGTTCAAGTTAGATCGGAAAGAAGCAACATGGCGGTAAATCATAGCCGCGAGGTGAGAATGCAGTTCGACGCGGCCTTGTTTGGAACCGAGGCGGTAGTATTGCAGGGTTTTTTGCAACCGGTGCTCCGCCAAGGTGATTTGCCAAGCTTCAACTTCGCCGGAAATTTGGATGCGATCGCTCTTTTGGCAAATCCGTTCGACTTCCTTAGCAATCCGCATCGCCACTGCTTGAGCGCTACGGCTGGCAGTTTTCATTTCCCCTTGCAATTCTTTGAGGGCGAAGTTAGCCAAAGCGAGGATATCGATGCTGGGAAGAGTATTGATTTCGGCGGTTTGTTCGCTGGATGCAGCCGGAATGCTGTTGATGTCAGAAGCGGTGTTGCAGTTGACGGTGTTGGTGGCAGCTTTGAGAGTCATGGCGTTTATCGGGTGGTAGGGCACAGCGGGTGTGCAAGGACATTTGTCAGAGAGTGAGGTGGCAGTTGCTGGCGGTTTCGCTTGCTGTGCTGATTCAACTCTCTATACATTGAATGTTACGGAAGTAGAGATAACCGTAGTTATGCCAGTGTTCCACTCTCTCATGCAACAGTTTTTGGCTGCTGAATCTGATTCTAATCGCTGGCTGTGGAAGATTGGTTTTATTGCCGTTAAAGCCTTACTTGACAAGCATTCTGAGCTGTTATGTGCGTGGGGCGATCGCCAGGAAAATGGAGGGTGCTGCGAGGCCGCTGAGTGGACAATCTAATAACTGGCTATTTGAGGCGGTTTTGGCCGTTAGAGATTGTGGAATCGAGACTTGGCAGAGTGTAGCTATCTGCAATGTCTTCAGAACCTACGCAACAGCAGTTAGGAAACCCGGTTAATCTGAAAATTTGATCTTATCCAAGAAGCAAGAAGGAATCAGAAAGAAGCACAGAGAGCTTTGTTTGCCAACAATTCACCCTGATTCTTTCTCTAATACCAAAGTCACCGGCCCGTCATTCTCGATCGAGACTTGCATCATCGCTCCAAACAAGCCTGTTTCGACTTTTAAGCCGCTCTGGCGCAACTTTTCGACAAATTTATCATAAAAAATTTCGGCTCTTTCAGGAGCCGCTGCTCGGTCAAAGGAAGGCCGCCGACCTTTGCGGCAGTCCCCGTAGAGCGTAAACTGACTGACAACCAGCAACTCGCCGCCGATGTCTTGTACGGACTTGTTCCAGCGCCCGGTATCCCCGGCAGAGTCGGGAAACAAACGCAATTCCAGGCATTTGCGAGCCATCCAATCGAGTTCTGCTTCGGTGTCGGTGTCTGCAATACCTACAAGCAAGTTAAGTCCGCAGCCAATTTTGCCGACAATTTGACCTTCAATTTCTACTTGAGATGATTTTACTCGCTGGATGATGAGTCGCATGGGAAATTAGAAATGCTTAAATTTAAAACTAAAAATCAAAAGGTAAACTTACCTTTTTAATAAGAATTATGAAAAAAAACCCGGTTTATCGGATAAATCTTGGTTGTCACCGCGAAATCTCGACGAAAAAACCGGGTTTCTAGCCAGTACACCTCTGTTCTGCTTAATTTTCAACCTTTAGTTTTTCCCAAAACCTTTGCCGCGATTGGTTGAAGGCATACAAAGACAGTTTTCGAGTTGCGATCGCAAAGTCTCGGTATCCAAACCCTGACCGATGAGAACAAGCTGGTTTTTGCGATCGCCTTTCCACTCGTCGTCATCCATCGTAAATCGCTTGCCACTCAAGTGAAAAATATGCCGTTTGGGACTTTCTTCAAACCACATAATCCCTTTCGCGCGAAACACATTTGTTGGCATTTGTTTGTCTAAGAAATATTGAAATTTTCTCAGAGAAAACGGTTTGTCGCTCTGGAAAGAAATTGAGGTAAATCCGTCATTTTCTAAATGGTCGGAGTGGTCGTGATGGCTGTGGTCGTGATGGCCGTGGTCGTGATGTTCGTGACCGTGATGGTCGTGATGTTCGTGATGTTCGTGATGGTCGTGATGTTCGTGATGTTCGTGATGGTCGTGATGGTCGTGATGTTCGTGATTGCTAGGAGTTTCTTCAGATTGGAAATATTTGTCAGATTCAAACAATCCGACGCTGAGGACTAGCGGTAGGGGAACTTGCGATTTTACTGTTCGCAGAATTCGAGCACCTTCTTTGACATCGCGAATTTTAACTTCCAACAAATCTAAATCTGCTTCTTCAACCAAATCAGTTTTGTTGAGGATAATTATATCGCCGTAAGCTATTTGACTGTAAGCTGCTTGAGAGTTGAACAAATCTAAGCTGTAGTTGGCTGCATCTACTACTGTAACTATCGAATCGAGACGAGTCAGGTCGCGCAGTTCTGTGCCTAAAAAAGTCATTGCTACTGGCAGCGGGTCGGCGAGTCCGGTTGTTTCAACTACCAGATAATCGAGATTTTCTTGACGTTCCAGAACTTTGTAAACTGCATTAACTAAATCTTCATTAATAGTGCAGCAGATGCAGCCGTTGTTCAGCTCAACCATGTTGTCGTCGGTAGTGACAATCAGTTCGTTGTCGATACCGATTTCGCCAAATTCATTTACCAAAACTGCTGTTTTCAAACCCTGCTGATTGGTCAGGATGTGGTTGAGCAGGGTTGTTTTGCCGCTGCCGAGAAATCCTGTAATGATTGTAACGGGCAATCCGTGTTTGGGAGCTTCCATCGCCAGTTCTGTCTCGGACTGAGTTGTAGATTGCATAGCTTGAATGTCAAATAATGTCGATCGCACTTTCTTTGTGGCTCTTATTGTATCTTAATTAGGACAAGGCCTGGTAAACCCAGTTTCTCGGATAAATGTTGGGTTTGGTGGCATGGTATCTACGCATCAACCGGTAATCAGCCCGATAGTGCAAAATAAGTGGGCCGCTAATTATCGGCAATTGCTAAGGCGGTCGAGCGCACTTTTTTATTTCTTTGATAAACTTTTTTCCAGAGTACCTGTGGCAGTTAGCCTACAAGCTGTGTTCCAGGTAAATCCAGCAGCGACAAATTTGGGGCCGAATCAAGCCCCGTGCGATCGGCAAATTCCCGCTAATCTATAATAATTTTAATTATCGACCTGCGTAAAATATTGAAACCTCAACTATCAACGAAAACAGGGCGGTGGCTAACAACAGCCACCGCCCTCAAGATAGTATTGCGCTATCTAAGTCTGTGCTTACGCAGGAAGCAAGACTGAATCAATAATGTGGATGACACCATTATCAGCAGCAACATCGGCTGTTGTAACGGTAGAATCATTGATTTTGACGCCGTTGGAAGCATCAATTTTCACTTCAGAACCTTCAACTGTCTTGGCAGATTTCAGCTTGACCACATCAGCGGCCATAACTTTGCCAGAAACGACATGATAAGTCAGGATTTTTTTGAGCTTAGGAATGTCCTTAAGCAGTGCTTCTACAGTACCTGCGGGAAGCTTAGCAAAAGCTTCGTCAGTAGGCGCAAAAACAGTGAAGGGGCCCGCGCCTTTAAGAGTATCTACTAAACCAGCAGCTTTGACAGCAGCAACTAGGGTTGTAAAAGATCCAGCCGAAACGGCGGTATCAACAATATCAGCCAAGTGAGTCACCTAGTTTGTGTAATCTATAAATCACTATAACGCTAAAAAGTTAATTTAGCTACATTAATTTTTTCTGTAGTTCTGTCTGGTTTTCTGCTTATTTAAGATAGCATTTTTTATTTAACTCTTTTCCTAAAATACCTATCTAAAGGTAGATATTTCTTTTGCTGTTTTACTGTATTTTTATTTATTCATGTAATCCTAAATACATTAATAAGACGATCGCCCCTGCGCGCTGTTTAAAGTAAACGCAGGGGCGATCGTCCAGAGCCCCGGAAGCTAAGGCATTTTGATTGACTTGGCAAAACATTAAACATTAAGCACAGCACTAAGGCCTCGTAAAGCCAGCCACCCGACTGATGGCAACAGTTGGGGAAATCCCGATCTAAACTGTTAACAACCATTAATTAGCGGAAGGGTGACATGAGATATAAACTACTAGGTCACAGCGGACTTCGCGTTTCCGAAATCTGCCTCGGAACCATGACTTTTGGGGAAGAGTGGGGCTGGGGGAGTTCCTACGACCAAAGCCGTAAAATGTTCGACGCCTTTGCAGAATCGGGCGGCAATTTCATTGATACCGCGAATCTCTACACCAACGGTACTAGCGAAAAATATGTTGGTGAGTTCATCGCAGCAGATCGCGAAAAATGGGTAGTTGCAACTAAGTATAGCCTCAACATGAAGAATGGCGAAATCAATGGTTTCGGCAACCACCGCAAAAATATGGTACAAGCAGTAGAGGCCAGTTTGAAGCGATTGCAAGTTGAATACATAGATTTGCTGTGGCTGCACGCTTGGGATTTTACCACACCCGTCGAAGAAGTAATGCGCGCTTTTGACGATTTGGTACGCGCCGGTAAAGTTCTTTACATAGGCATTTCCGATACGCCGGCTTGGATTATTTCTCAAGCAAATACGATCGCCAATCTGCGCGGTTGGACACCATTTATCGGCTTGCAAATCGAGTATTCTTTAAAAGAGCGAACTCCTGAACGGGACTTGATCCCTATGGCAAAAGCCTTTGATATTGGCATCACAGCTTGGAGTCCCCTAGCAGCCGGTTTGCTGACAGGAAAATACAACACTTCAGAAACAGCCAGCGAAGCTAAACGGCTGAATTCACCTGAATCGGGAAAAATTAACGAACGAGACCTCAAAATTGCTGACGAAGTTAGCAAAATAGCAGCCGAAATTGGCAAACCTGCTTCTCAAGTAGCCCTAAATTGGCTGATCCAACAGCCAGTCGAAGTTATTCCGATTGTGGGTTCGCGCAAACTCTCGCAACTTCAGGAAAATCTCGCTTGTTTGGAGTTTACATTAAGCCCGGAACAAATGCAGCAGTTAGACAAAGTAAGTGCAATTGAATTGGGTTTCCCTCACGATTTCTTAAAGAGTTCGACGGTGCAAGATTTTGCCTTTGGAGGAGGAATCGCCAAAATTGACAGCCGCCGACTGTAAAGTTGCTGCTATTTTCTAGCCGCGGGTTTACGTGGATATTTGGCGTTCGATCGCAGATATCGGCGAACCCGCCCTGAGAGGGATGATTGATATTTGTGCTGTGGGCGCGAGGTAAAACTGACGCCCACAGCGCAAATGTCATCACCTTGATTTCTTGCCACAGACTCGCGCAAAATCTTAGGTTTATCATTGCGGTTGCCTGGATTCTCTGTTATTGTTGAGACAGGTACTTTCCGGTGAGTTTAACCCCACTCTATAAACTGTCAATTGTTAATCTATCGGAAGTCAGAAATGTCTGCTAATTATCTGTATATTAGGATACAAATTTTCCTAATTAGCGATCGGATGAGTTAAAAAAAAGCAAGGTTTGTCAAATCAAAAAGCAACATAAACTGGATGGCAAATTTTGTCTCATCTTCAAATAAAGCAATAAAACTCGCTCTTTTTTCACCCCGTACCTGCCAGTTAAAAGTCATTTTACAAGGTAGATCGGCATTTTAAGGGCTTTGTAACCCCGCATACAACCTAGGTGTCTCCTGAGAGAAAAGTCATCCTTCAGATAGAAGTTAGGGCAGAAAAACTGGGTTACATTTAACAACAATAGCAAGTCTAACAATATTAACTTATCTCCAAGTTTCAATTCTGAAAAAAGCAGATAAGCGTGTTTTCCCGCAGCAAAACAGTTTCTTTGTTTGGCTCCCTGAATGCGGCGCTTGCTCGTCAATAAATGTTCTCAGATTTATGCTTTCGACTTTCAGTAAGACAATGCTGAGAAATATATCCTATTGACAAATTTTAACTGACAAATTTTCATTGACAAATTCCAGAGGCTAATATGTCGCCCCCAGAAAACTCAGTAAACAATAAGTATAGCAATAAAAGTCGAGCATGGGAGATCCGATTTACCTCTATAGATCCAGCCAAATCACTCTCTCAATTTGCTCCATCGGCCGCATTGCGCGCCAACTTATCAAAAGCTGATGCTTTAGAGGCACCAGATTTAGTTTGCCTGTCTCATCTGCGGTGGAATTTTGTCTATCAGCGTCCGCAACATCTCTTGAGTCGCTGTGCAAAAAGTCGTCGCGTATTCTTTGTAGAAGAACCTATGTTTAGCGAAGCTACAGATTGGTGGCTTGATGTCAGCATCCACGAAAGCGGAGTCTGGGTAATCGTACCGCACCTGAGCGAAGGAATCAGCGAAGCAACAGCACAAACTGCTCAACAAGCCATGCTAGATGATTTGTTTCGATCTGCCGAAATTAGCCACTACATCCTCTGGTATTACACACCAATGGCTGTCAGTTTCACAAACCACTTAAAGCCGCTAGCTGTAGTTTACGACTGCATGGATGAACTGTCAGCATTCCAAGGCGCGCACCCGGATTTAAAAGCCAATGAAAACCAATTATTAAAGCGCGCTAGCGTAGTATTTACCGGGGGACACAACCTTTACGAAGCTAAACAGCACCAGCACCCAAACATTCACGCCTTCCCCAGCAGCATCGAAAAAGAACACTTTGCGACAGCCAGGAATCTTTCACAAGAACCGGCGGATCAAAAAGACATTCCTCACCCGCGTTTGGGATTTTATGGCGTCATAGACGAACGCATGGATATCGAACTGCTGGGGGGCATTGCCCAAGCAAGGCCGGACTGGCATTTAGTCATCATTGGCCCGGTGGCGAAAATCGATCCGACAACTCTGCCAACTCACCCAAATATCCACTATCTCGGCGGCAAATCTTATCAAGAACTGCCAGCGTATCTTGGCGGATGGGATATCGCCATGCTGCCTTTTGCGATCAACGAATCGACTAAGTTTATTAGTCCTACGAAAACTCCAGAATACCTCGCTGCCGGAAAACCGGTGATTTCTACTCCTATCCGCGACGTGGTGCGGCCGTACGGAGAAAACGGCTTGGTTCGGATTGCTAGCAATTCTGAAGAATTCGTTGCTTGTGCCGAAGAAATCCTCAGCGAAAGTTCGGACGTTCACACCAAGTGGCTGAGTGAAGTAGACGCCTTTTTAGCAGACAATTCTTGGGACAATACCTGGGGCGAAATGCTGGGGTTGATCGAAAGTGCGATCGACGAGAAACGGCAGAAAGCCGAAGCCAAGATGAAAGTTTTAAGTTAGGAAGGTTGAGGTTGAAGTGAAAGAGTTACACTTTACGGATTCAAAACTTAACACTCAACACTCCTCGCTGTATGTCCAATTACCAATTATTCCTTACCCTTACCCACAATCAGAGGTGTTTCAATGTTTGACTATTTAATCGTCGGAGCCGGATTTGCAGGTAGCGTTATTGCCGAAAGACTAGCAAATGAAGCCGGAAAAACAGTCCTGATAATTGATACCCGCAACCACATCGGCGGCAACGCATACGATCACTACGACAACCACGGCATCCTGGTACACAAATACGGCCCCCACATTTTTCACACCAATTCGCGCCCTGTTTTCGAGTATCTTTCGCGCTTCACCGAGTGGCGACCTTACGAACACCGAGTCCTCGCCAGTGTTGACGGTCAACTGCTGCCAATTCCGATCAATCTCAACACCGTAAACAAACTTTACGGACTGAATCTCACCTCATTTGAAGTCGAAGATTTCTTCGCGAAAGTAGCAGAACCAAAGGATTACATTCGCACTTCCGAAGATGTCGTTGTCAGCAAAGTCGGTCGCGAACTTTACGAGAAATTCTTCCGCAACTACACCCGCAAACAGTGGGGCATGGACCCGTCGGAACTCGACAACTCAGTGATTGCGCGCGTACCCACTCGCACTAACCGGGACGATCGCTATTTCACCGATACCTATCAAGCAATGCCGCTGCACGGCTACACTCGGATGTTTGAAAAGATGCTTTCTCACCCAAACATCAAGGTGATGCTGAATACCGACTACCGGGAGATTGAGGGTTTTATCCCTTACGGAGAAATGATTTACACCGGGCCAGTCGATTCCTATTTCAATTATTGCTACGGCAAACTTCCTTACCGTTCCTTAGAATTCAAGCACGAAACACTGAACGTAGCCGTACACCAAGAAGCACCGGTGGTAAATTACCCCAACGAGCATTTATATACTCGCTGCACCGAGTTTAAATACCTCACCGGACAAGAGCATCTAAAAACTAGCATTGTCTACGAATACCCGCAAGCTGAGGGAGACCCTTACTACCCGGTTCCGCGTCCCGAAAATGCCGAAATTTACAAGAAATATAAGGCTTTGGCTGATGCAACTCCGGGAGTATCTTTCGTGGGAAGGCTGGCGACTTACAGGTATTACAACATGGATCAAGTGGTCGCTCAAGCTCTGACAACTTACAAACAAATTACTACCAAGCCGGTGATTGAATTGGTAGAAAATGTTAACGCTTCTGTCTCTAATGTCAGCACATCCAATGGAGTTTCCCATCGCCCAGCCGCAGCAGCTTCTCTAGAAGTCGCTGCTGTCAACCACGGCAACAGCAACGGCAACGGCAACGGCCAATCTGTTAGCAAGTAGCTGGAAGTTGCGAGTTCCTGGTAAAAAGGTAAGGTGCTGATTGAGCACCTTACTAGATTTTTATCAAAAGTTATTTAATAATTCAAACAAGCCTTGAGGTGAAAATGAACGTTCTAGTTAAAATTGTTTTGTCTCATGAGGTTTTGGAAGTTTCTCAATTTGCTCAGTTTCAGAAAGAAATACAGCGCCTCATTGAAAGCGGTGGCAAAATTCTGATGCTGGATTTCTCAAAAATAAATTTCCTGAAAAATTCCGAGTTAATGGCTGTAGTGGCGATCGTGAAATTAGTGAGAGACAGCGAATGTATACTTTTGATCTCTGCCATGAGCGAACAAGTTAGAATTCTCTTTGAACTCACGGGACTACAGCAAATATTTCAGTGTTTGCCGTTTGCAGAAGAATTTTCTTTCAAAAGTGAGCTAACTGAACCGTTAGGAGGTTTGCAAAGCCTTGCTAGCTAGAGGGAGAGGGGGAGAGGGAGACAGGAAAAATCTTCCTGGTTTATTCTTTTTTCTTCTGACTAATGACTTCAGCACAAGAGAGCCTTCAGATGAGGCTGTTTTAATAGGCAGAACTTTTGCAAATTAATCAGCAAAAGACTTGTCAAAGTGGGGGTAATTGTCGCTAACCTATAAATATAACTTTGGGTAGATGTGCCGATGAGTTGGTTAGGTAGAGAACTAGAAAATTGTGAGATAGAAGAGTCTGCAACTCTTGATAGTAAGGTGACAGTTCAAGGACGGAAAACAGGTTATCCGCGCCCCCAACTGCGCCGGAGCAACTGGATTTGTCTCAATGGTCCGTGGAGGTTTGCTTACGATGACGCGGGCCACTGCGTGCAGCCGATCGATATTTCTGAGTGGACTCACACTATAGAAGTTCCGTTTGCTCCAGAATCGGCAAAAAGCGGGATCGGCGACACGAATTTTCACGCCAACTGCTGGTATGAACGCGAATTTGACGTACCCCACACAGAAGGCAGAGTTCTCCTCCACTTTGGGGCCGTAGACTACCGCGCCCGCGTCTGGGTGAACGGTCAATTTGTCATCGAACACGAAGGCGGACACACTCCTTTCACCGCAGACATTACAGCAGTTGTGAACCTCAACGGGCTGCAGCGGGTGACAGTGTGGGCCCAGGACGACCCGCAAGATTTGGAGAAACCGCGCGGCAAGCAAGACTGGCAAATAGAGCCCCACAGTATTTGGTATCCGCGCACGACCGGGATTTGGCAGACAGTCTGGGTAGAATTGGTGCCTCACACTTATATCGAGCGCATCCGCTGGACCCCGCAGTTTGAACGCTGGGAAATCGGTTTTGAAGCGTTTGTCGCGGGCGATCGCCAGTCGGGAATCCAGATTAAAGTCAAACTGTCGATCGGCTGTTTGCTGCTAGTCAACGACACCTACGAAGTCATCAACGGCGAAATCCACCGCCGTATCGCCCTCTCGGACCCTGGTATCGACGACTACCGCAACGAATTGCTGTGGAGTCCCGAAAAACCTACGTTAATTAACGCTCAAGTACAGTTGTGGGCCGACGGCAAACTCCTCGACGAGGTAAAATCTTATACCGCGATGCGGACTGTCAGCATCCAGCGCGATCGCTTCATGCTCAACGGCCGCCCCTACTATTTGCGACTGGTGCTCGACCAAGGTTACTGGCCCGACACCATGATGACTGCCCCTTCCGACGAAGCTTTACGCCACGATGTCGAATTAGTCAAAGCAATGGGTTTCAACGGCGTCCGCAAGCACCAAAAAATCGAAGACCCCCGATTTTTGTACTGGGCTGATGTGCTGGGCCTCCTAGTTTGGGAAGAAATGCCCAGCGCCTACCGCTTCACTCCCAAAGCCGTACAACGGCTGACGCGGGAGTGGACAGAAGTCATCGACCGCGACGCCAGCCACCCCTGTATCGTAGTCTGGGTACCGTTCAACGAATCTTGGGGAGTTCCGAATTTAGTCGAAGCCGCAGCCCACCGCAACTACGTGCAAGCGCTGTATTTCTTAACCAAAACCCTCGATCCGACTCGCCCCGTCATCGGTAATGACGGCTGGGAAAGCATCGATACCGACATCCTGGCGATTCACGACTATGACAACAACCCGCAAACCCTAGCTAAGCGCTACGGGCCCGAAGTTCAGCTAGCCGATTTGTTCGATCGCGGGCGTCCGGGCGGGCGTATCCTCACCCTAGACGGCCACCCGCACCAAGGACAGCCGATGATGCTGACAGAATTCGGTGGCATCGCCTGCGCCGGCCACGAAAACCCCGATTTTTACAGGGTTTGGGGCTACGTGCGCGCATGGGACACGAAGGAACTGCAAAGGCGCTACACCGCGCTGCTGAAGGTGGTAAACCAAGTGGAAATGTTCAGTGGATTTTGTTACACGCAGTTAACCGATACTTACCAAGAAGCTAACGGTTTGCTGTATGCCGATCGCACTCCCAAATTTCCCCTAGAGACGATGGCTGCGGCAACTCTCGGCTGGGATATTCCCGAAGAAAGTTCACAGCCGCAAGCTATTACTCAGTGCTAATCGGGCATGGGGCATGGGGCATGGGGCATGGGGGATCGGTTATTAGTTATTAGTTATTAGTTATTAGTTAATTGCTAACAATTACCAATTTCTAAATTCCTAATGCCCAATGCCCAATGCCCAATGCCCAATGCCTAATGCCCAATGCCCAATGACCCATTACCCATTCGATTGATGTTTCAAAGTTTTTTCATGGGCGGCTTTGAATGTTCCACCCACAAATTGCTATCAGGAAAGCGTCTCGATGTCACAGCCGCCACCGGCCACGATAAATTTGTAGCAGCCGACTACCAACGCTTGCAGGAAAAAGGCATTTATACAGTCCGCGAAGGCCTCCGCTGGCACTTAATTGAACAGACACCCGGAAAATACGATTTTTCCAGTTCCCTGCCAATTATCCGGGCCGCCCGCGACATGAAAATGCAGGTAATTTGGGATTTGTTTCACTACGGTTGGCCCGACGATATTGATATTTTCAGTCCCGAATTTGTGTCCAGGTTTGCCAGCATGGTGCGCGCTTTTATGGAAGTGCTAACTGAGGAAACCGACCAAACACCTTTCGTGACACCTGTCAATGAAATTTCATTTATTGCTTGGGCCGGCGGCGATGTCGCCTACATCAATCCGTTTGCAAAAGGGCGGGGAGACGAGCTAAAAGTCCAGTTAATCAAAGCTGCGATCGCAGCGATAGAATCTGTTTGGGAAGTCAATCCCCGCACCCGCATCGTTCAAATCGACCCCACAATTAACATTATTGCTGACCCTGAAAAACCGGAGGATCGGGACGCGGCGGAAGGTTATCGCTTATCTCAATATCAAGCTTGGGATATGTTGGCTGGACGCTTTCGCCCGGAACTCGGCGGCAAGGAAAAATATCTCGATATTATTGGGGTGAATTATTACGATCGCAATCAGTGGATTCACAATGAAGAGCCCATGAAATACACCGATCCGCTGTACCGCCCGTTTCGCGAAATGCTGCAAGAAGTGTTTGAGCGCTACGGTCGCCCCTTATTCGTAGCAGAAACAGGCACTGAAGACGATTTTAGACCTGTCTGGTTTAATTATGTGTGCACCGAGGTAATGGCGGCGATGAAAGCAGGAGTTCCGATCGAGGGAATCTGCTTGTATCCGATTGTTAACCATCCGGGTTGGGACGACGACAGGCACTGTTACAATGGTTTGTGGGATTATTGCAATGAATCGGGCGATCGGGAAATTTACCAGCCTTTGGCGGATGAATTGCAGTTTCAAAGGCAGCAGATTGAACCGTTGCTGAAGTCGCAGGATTGATGATTGTTATATAATAATGAAACCCAACAACAGTTGATGTTGGGTTTCACTAAGTTAAACCCAACCTACTACAGGAATTTCGATCGATCGAGCGGAAACGCTCTAAGAGTCCTTCTCACAATTTTGTATGTAATCTATCCAACCTCTTCGTTTTGAACTTTTTCACCTTGACTGGCTTTTGCTTCCAACTCTGCCATTTTTTCCATCCTTAGTTCATGTAATGTCTTCTTAATCGAACTAAGCCTTGCCCATTCATAAATATTTATAGAAGACCAACCAGTAACTTTCTTTCCCCACTTATTATAGGAGATTTCTTCCCCATTAAATCTGACAAATGTAGGATCAATTATTATAGCTTCAGAGCTTTCAAATGTTTTAATCTCAAGGTAATCGCCAGCTTTGATTATTTGCCAATCAAACAACTTGTCCATTCGAGGTAGAAAAGTTCTTTCAATGGCAGAAGCACTGGATATAATTTCTCCCTTGATTGTAGAACCTCCTCCGGCTAAACCCACGTAAAAATCATCCAGTTGTGCCGGAGGCAAAATTTTCTCCATACTCAAAAAACCTTGCTGTCCTATAAAAACAGGAGTGATATTAAGACAGATTGCGTCTACTCCATTTGCAATCAACCAAGCAACAGCAGAAAGGGTTTGCTCATCAAAGGATGAGGCTATAAGTATTATTCGTTGTTTTTTGTTAAAGGTTTTGAGTGCGTCATTGCTTGACAAGAATTTATTCAACTCTCGTCTCGCTTTTTCACTAGGAGTCAAATCACCTAATTCATACTCATCTTTGTGGATCTCGATATACGAACTATAGACCAACTCTACAAGGGATTCAGGTGTAGAAATTTTGGCATAACTCGCGGCATACCTGATAGCTTGAAATTCAAAAGGTTCTTTTCTGGCTTTGATGTCTTGTACGTCGCGTTTAATCTCGATTAGAACAATATTGCCATCTGCATCAATGGCAGTTAAGTCGCTAATCCCGTTACTCGCATTACGAACTTGTTGACCAACAACTAGAAGAGTTTGGTCATCCCCAAAGAGCAAATTAATGTTTTTGCGTAAGAACTCTTCAATATGTCTTTCCTGTAAGTTTAAGTCTTTAAAGTTTCTAACTTTTATTTCTATTGCTTCGTTCCTTTGGATGCCGCTGTGGTCGAAAGTAACAGGTATGTACATCGCACTCCCTTTGCTGCTATTAGCTGTCTAAGTGTTCAACTATATTGAGCCTATGTATCCGCTCAATAATCCGGGGTAAATCGCTCAACGATGCACCAGGAACCAAACTAAATAAAGCCGGTTGCTGCGGGTTCTCACCCGTCTTCTGAGCAAAAACCCGGTTTCTGGCTACCCGTGCGTAAGTCCTAATAGCAATAAGGGCGGGCAAAATGCCCACCCTACATACTAGATATCACTTGGATATCAGACTTAAATTTTCAATACCCCCAGGGGAATTCGAATCCCCGTCGCATCCGTGAAAGGGATGTGTCCTAGGCCTCTAGACGATGGGGGCGCGTCGTTGCGTTTGCTTGTGTTCCGCACCTTTATTACCTTAACTAATCTTTCCCAATCTGTCAACTACTTTGCGAAAGTTTTTTTTCTAGTCGTCCCAAAGCTCGTCACAGTAGGCTTTGAGGATGGCGGCGCAATTGCCGATCGCCCCGAGATGAGCAATTTCAAAGCCGTGGGTGTTCTGGGTGGGGAAAGCCAAACAAGCGGCGCGGGCTACGTGGCCGAACTTCATGGCGATCGAAGCATCGCTCCCAAAACCGCTAATTACCGCCAACTGCACCTCTACATCGGCTGCTGTGGCTGCTGCGCGCAATTGGGCGTTCAATCCTTCATCGTAGACTCCGTAGCCGTCCTGAACCAGCAAAACCGGGTTTTCGCTGTCACGAATCGGGTATTCCGGCGCCAGAGGGCAAATTTCCAAAGCGATCAGCGCGTCCAACGGCTGGCGCTGCGTGAAATACAAAGCTCCGATCGCCCCAACCTCCTCCTTCGCCGACGCTACCAAGTAAACATTCACCGCAGGCTCTTTCAAACATTCCGCCAGAGCCAGCAAAATCGCCACTGAAGCCTTGTTGTCCAGAGTGTAGCTCGCGATCCAGTCCTTCAACCGCAGCGGGCGCTTGCGGTGCTTTCCCACTACCATCCGCGTGCCCGGTCGAATTCCGGCCTCGGCTAATTCCTCGGCGGTACACTTAGTTTCGATCCAGGCATTTTCCCACTTTACAGAAACATCTTCCTGCTGAGCTTTCTGAGGAGATTCGTGAGAAACATGGCGGGAACCGAAGCTGAGAATGCCGCTAATTGTTTGCTTGTCTCCGAGCAAATCCACCACGCCTTCGCCGTAAACCCAAGGAAATGCGCCGCCCAATCTGCGGACTTCCACGCGGCCACTCTCGCCTATTGTTTTAACTAGGGCGCCAATTTCGTCTTTGTGGGCGGTAATGGCGATCGACTTTTCGGGATTGCGGCCCTTAATTAGGGCGATCGCATTGTCCGCGCGATCGACCCAAGCATTCACTCCTAGGGCGGCGAATTTTTCCATCAACCGCTCGTTAATTTCCGATTCCGCACCGCTGGGTGAGTGCAGCATTACTAATTCTTCGATTGTTTGGAATAGGCGATCGAACTCTAACATTTTTTATTTTCGTTGTTAGGAGCGAATCTTAACGACATATATTAAATCACATTTACCCACTATTTCCCGGCTGTACACTTAGTTTCAATTCAGGCATTTTCCCAATTGAAAGAAACATCTTCCTGCTGAGCTTTTTGAAGAGCGCAGGAATGAAGCAATTGGAGGCAGCAAAAGGCGATTGAGTAACAAGATTCATGCGAGCGCGTGGATGCGTTGGCCAATCCGTTGGGGTTTCACCTCACCCCCCGACAAACTGGTGACGCGAGCAGGAGGCGACCAACTGCAGCCATTACTGGTGGCGGATACACTGCTGGCTAACAAGGGCTATGATCCAGATCAGCGTGTGATTGACCGCCTCAATGCCGAGGGGAAGACCACCGTGATTTCACCTCGCCGCAATTGCAAGACCCTGGAAACTTACGATGCTCAATTGTACAAAGCCCGTCATTTGATTGAGAACTTTTTCCCCAAGCTCAAGCAGTATCAGGCAATCGCGACGCGCTATCACCCTAGGCGGTGAACTTTCCGGCGCGCGATTCTTCTGGCTGCTGCGGTCATCTGGTTGAATTGATGACACCCCCTAAATTAACTTGACAGTGCCGTAAACTAATATGCCTGACCTCTTGAGCACCTTCTTTTCTAATAATTTCATTCCTCACGGGCATTGTTACCTCTGGAAACCGGAGTTAGTCTGGCTGCACATAACGTCGGATGCCTTGACTACCCTCGCTTATTACTCGGTGGCGTTTGCCATTGTTTACTTTACGAATGAGCGTAAGGATCTGCCTGCTCACACCGTGATGCTGCTGGTGGGTTTCTTCTTTATCTTTAGCTTATGTGGCACGACGCACCTGATGGAAATAGTGACACTTTGGCACCCCATTTATTGGGTTTCAGGACTGATCAAAGCTGTCACTGGTGTTTGGTCTTTCTATACGTTCACCTTTTTACTGATTCCCTTAATTCCAGTGGCGCTTGATGCGCCAAGTCCAGCCCAACTCGCCCTTACAAACCAGGAACTAGAAGAGAGTCGCCGCCGTATCCAGGCGATTAATGTGGAGCTAGAGCAACGGGTGCAGGAACGCACTGCCCAACTGGAAGCGTCTAATCGCACCAAAGACGAATTATTGATGCGTGAACAAATAATTCGGGCAGACGCAGAGGCAGCCAACCGTGCCAAGGATGAGTTTCTCTCGATTCTTTCTCATGAACTCAGAACTCCTCTCAACGCGATCTTAGGGTGGTCAACGATGTTGCGGCAAAAAAACCTGAGTGAGGATAAGGTGGCGCGGGCTTTGGAGACGATCGAGCGAAACGCAAAGTCTCAAGCCCAGCTCATCGAAGACATCCTCGATGTTTCTCGCATCATCACAGGTAAACTGCGCCTTCGAGTCCGGCCTGTCAACCTCGTGCCGGTGATTGAATCGGCGATTGAGTCTGTACAATTGGCGGCTGAGGCAAAGTCTATTCGCCTGCAAAGCGTGCTCGATTCTGAAGCTGGCCCGCTCTTGGGTGATGCCGATAGGTTGCAGCAAGTTGTGTGGAATCTACTTTCTAATGCCCTTAAATTTACCCCTAAAGACGGGCGAGTCCAGATTAGTTTGCAGCGGGTTAATTCCCATGTTGAAATTACTGTCAGCGACACTGGAGCAGGCATCAGCTCGGACTTTCTACCGTTTGTCTTCGATCGCTTCAGCCAGCACGACAGCACGACTACTCGCAGTTATGGGGGGTTGGGTTTAGGGTTAGCCATTGTGCGTCAATTAGTTGAATTACATGGCGGGACTGTAACGGTAGTGAGTCCAGGGATAGGACAGGGGACGACTTTTACAGTCAAACTGCCCGTGATGATTATCCATCTACCACCGAGCGCTCCCGAGCCATTAAACTCGATCGGCGAGGCGCATGGGAGGTTTCAGGCCTCGCCGACTCTTGAAGGCTTACAAATATTAGTTGTAGAGGACGAGGCTGACGCGTTAGAGTTGCTGAGCACGATTCTCGAAAAGTATGGTGCTGGTGTTATGGCTGTGGCTTCAGTCAAGGAGGCCTTGACCATTATCGAAACCGCAACCGATCACAGCCCCGATGTTTTAGTGAGCGATATTGGGATGCCGGATGAGGATGGCTACTCCCTGATCCACAAGTTACGTCAACTTGAAGCGCAGCGGGGTGGTAGGCTACCCGCGATCGCGCTGACGGCTTATGCCCGGAATGACGATCGTCAGCAGGCACTATTAGCAGGTTTTCAGATGCACTTGACCAAACCCGTAGATGCTGCCGAGTTAGTGGCGGTGGTGGCTAGCCTTACCGGACGTACAAGCAGGTGCTAAAACCCAGGTGTTTTTGAACAAATGTTGCGTTTGAGAATAATGGGCTTCTTGTCAGCTTGGGGTGAAGGCTAGCGGTTGTGCCAAATCAAGCTTGTGAGGTTATCTGCTCAATAAATAGGGGGAGCAGTTATTCTAGCTACCAGGATAAGCCCAAGGGAAGAAGAGAAGATTTTTCGAGAATAATAGTCCCCAAAGATGGAATATTTCCCAGTTGAGAAATGCGGTCACGCACATACTCAAAAAACTGATTGCCAACTGACAAGTAATAGCAACAATAGACATAAAAGTATCCCAAGCCTGAGTCCCCTCAATAGTCTGATTCCCATAGCTAATATTACAATGCTGCACCATAGTCCGGGCAGCTAACTCCGCCGGATTATTATGCAAAGGTAATTCAGGATGCTCTAAAACCCGCTCGCAACAAGAAATGCTTTGCCAGCAGTTAATTGTTTTCGTTGATACAATAACTCATAACCGCTTAAAGTGTCAAAAAGTTGCCAAAATTTAGACTTTAATTCCCGTGCAGCTTCTGCAATCGGGCAATCTTTGTAAGCTAATAATTCCCGTTAATAATCCCAAAAATCTTTGAGAAACTGCTCTAAAATCACTGGATGGCAGGCTACTACTGGACCTAACTTCTGGCAATAAACCTCTGGTAAAGAAATATGTGTGATCCTTAAAAGTTTGCTCAAGTTTAGGTCAAACTTTGAGTTATTGGGTTGATTGGCATCTGCTTAAACTTGCCTAGCCTGCTAGATTATAAAAATGGCTAAATTTTCCATAATGGCCCAAAAATATTTTGCAAGATATCTCTTATAAACTGTTCTACATTTAAACTGTGTGTCAAAAATCAATAAAACTCTTGTGGGACGGGCTTCTAGCCTGTCCCGATTTTCCAATTTAAATGCGTAACAGCTTATCGCGTCTTAAATGAAGGAGAGTTGTAAGGATTCAGGTCATGCGAAAATCAGTAAAACCTATACGCTGTAAACATTTGGTGGAATAATTATCAAAGATCCATTCTTATTAAGAAACATGAAAGCTTTTATTTTCGTATCTATTGAGAATTAAGCTGTAGATTTAGCGAATCCTTGAATTTTATAAGTCTTTTTGTGACTACTTTTCAGATACCTGAATCTTTACCGAGAGTTGATTATTGAATGGGACTAAAAAACACAAATTAGGGTAATTTTGTATCACAGTTTAAATGCACAACAGCTTAAGCTAATCCGCATTTAAATTGCATAGTAAAATAAATTTTTCCTCTTGTGGGGCGGGCATCCTGCTCGCGCTCAACATACAAATTAAATGCACAACAGCTTATCTAAACTATCCTTATATTTTGGTTTGTTTATCCTTGGTTATAAATAGACCTCTTGCAAAAAAAATCTATGTTAGAATTGAAGGTTTTGAGTGTTAGACCTGAGAGCCAACTCATAATTGTCAAGTGCTGATATAACGTGCAATCTGCTCTAATTAAGCAAAAATTTTGATTATAGCATAAAATTATTTTGCAAGAGGTCTAATATTTGGTAATCTTAATTTATTACTTGGGTTCAAGGATTTAATTGATAGAATAAATCAATTCCAACCCTTTTATTTTTATGTTTGAGCTAGCTTATTTCTTACTTCTTTAATTCGCAGAGTCACAGAAGAGGGATATCAGGGTTTGGATCACGCCACGCGCTGACAGGGGCATTTTTTACGTAGTGGTATAACTACTCGGAACCCACAAATATGGCAATTCGTCAAGCGCTAGTGGGAGAGGGTAAATTAGTATTGGGTAGGGAAAAATCTACAGGAAGTATCGAAGTGCCTGTCCCATTCGCCTTGGCAGCAGGCTCAGGCTGGTAAAGTTGGATACGAGCACGCCCAAGTCGTTTGGCTTGATAAAGCGCTTGGTCGGCTGCGGCAACCAGAATTTCGGCTCCCGATTCAGATGCAGGAACAATACTCGCGACGCCCAAGCTGAGAGTGACGTACGGGCTCACCTGAGAACCAGCGTGAGGAAGCTGCAAAGCTGCGATTTTGAGCTGTATGTGTTCGGCTACCAGCACCGCGCCTTGAATCGCGGTATTGGGCAAAATAACGGCAAATTCTTCGCCTCCGTAGCGAGCTACTAAATCGGCGGGGCGATTGACTGCATTGCCGATCGCCGCGGCGACTTGTCGCAAACATTCGTCTCCCCCTGGGTGTCCGTAGGTATCGTTGTAGCTTTTAAAAGAATCAATATCGCAGAGAATCAGGGACAGAGGCGTTTGTTCCCTGGCTTGTCTGCCCCACTCCATTTCTAAATACTGATCGAAACGGCGGCGGTTTGCTAGTTGTGTGAGTTCGTCTAAAGTTGCCAAGCGCTCTAACTTGAGGTTGGCCGCTTGCAACTGCTGGTATAGTTCTGCTTGCTTGATCGCGATCGCCAACTGGGTGGCCAGAGAAGACAGCAACTCTACTTCCAACTGCATCCACTGCCGGGGACTGCACTGGTGGGCCATCAGCAGCCCCCACAACTCGTCTCCTTGCACTAAAGGCACAACCAAATAAGCTCTCACCGCAAATTGTGCGAGTAAGTCAATTTGATATTGCGGCAAATCCGCGGCCAAGATATCGGCGATCGGTCGGATCGCTCGATGTTGGTACGCTTCGAGATAGAATTGGTCAAAACAGAAATTTTCCAGGGTTTCCCCCAACATGGGCTGGCAGTTGGGAGCTACAGATTCCACTGTCACCGCCCCCGTCGCCGGGCCCGCGCAGACACTGCCGGTACATGTGTTAAAGCGCACGATCATCACTCGATCAGCCTGAAGGAACTGACGCACTTCTGTCACTGTCGTGCTGAGCACTTCGCCCAAATCCAGAGACTGGCGGATGTGCTGAGTAATCGTCGCCATCAGCAGTTCTCGTTCGTTCTGCTGCCGCAGCGCCTCTTCTGCCCGCTTGTACTCGGTGATATCTTGAGCGGTGCCGAAAATTTGTTTGGGACAGCCGTCGGCTGTACGGGCGAAAACTTGGTCGCGGCAGCGAAACCAGCGCCATTGGCCCGATCGATGTTTGAGGCGATATTCCAACTCCAAAATATGCCCGTCTTGAGTCGAGGGAAATTTTTGCTGATGGGCTTTGAGCCTCGGCAAATCTTCTGGGTACACCAAACTCGAGTACAAAGCAGTTTGCATCTGTAAAATTTCGTAGGGAGTGTAGCCCAGCAATTTAGAAGCTTGACCGTTGACGTAAACGTTTCGCTGTTGGGTCAAATCGTAGATGTAGAGCAAATAAGGCGCCGCGTCAGCAATCTGCTGGATGAAATGCTGGCTCGATCGCAATTCTTCCTCCACCCGCTGACGCACTTGCACTTCTTCCAAAGCTTGATCCCGCATTGTGCGGTAAGCTTGGATGCGATGGGTGAGGTCGGTCACGTCTTGAATCACCAACAGCGCGTAGAACGATGGGGCATTGACCCCCGGCCATATTGATGACGAAACTGAGGGTGGAGATTCCCTAGCCACAAAAGCACTTCTTGATGATCGGGAGCCGACATTACCGTCTGATTCCAGCTCAAGAGTATGGAGAATCCAGTCTCTAATCTCCTGTTCTTCAATGCCAGCCTCCAGTGCCGGCACAGCAGTCACAGTAGTTTGCTGAATTCGCTGCTGGCCGTCTTGCCAAGTTGCCGGAATCAGGTGTTTGTGAATTTGAGAAGAAAAAATTGTTGGCGGGCCTCCTGCAAAGATTTGCTTGAAGCGAGTGGCGTACTTTAACTGACTCAGGTGAGGAAAATGGGTTGTGATCTTTGTTCCCAATATTTGGCTGCGGGGAATTTTAGTCCACTCTTCCAGACAAGTGTTCCAAAACAGCACCACAAAATCATCTTGCAGCAAGCAGGCGCCGACTGGTACGCTGTCGAGAACCCCAAACTTTTCCTTAATACTTTTGCTCTCCTCAATCATAGACCCCCGGCAAGTTGATTGATAGCAGTCAACAAGGTGTCAAAGGAATTAACATTGAAAATAAGAATAATATCTCCTTCAATGTGAAGCCTTTCAATCATGAAACTGGTCTGGGCTAATAAAACCACTGTATCAGTAGCTAAACCGCCAGAGATCAGCAAACTAGCAATCGTCCCTTCGCTATAAGTGGGAATTGAGTAGTTCAGGCGCTGCTGAAGCACGTTGCTGATTGCACCCATAACCCCATTAATTACAATATTTCCCACTTCACTCAGCGTACCAATTTTGACTGAATCGAGATCGTGAGTTCCTTCTTCCCCTGTAAGCATTGTCACCAGCAGGGCAGCGCTGTTGGTGGGAAAGACTAGCTGGGCAATGCCTCCAAAGGAGCCTGTGAATTTGAGCTGGACAGCAGCGATTTGCTCGCCGTTGAGGTGCTGCTCTAACTCTTGTTCCACGTCGATGGGAGTCAAGATTTGAAGGTAGGGGATTTGCAAGCGAATCGGGGAGTCGATCATGTCATTCAAAACCCCTGCGGCTTGACCGATCCCGATATTGACGAGTTCCTGCAAAGCATCGAGCTGTCGAGTGCTTAATTTCATTGGGCGCTCTCCTCGCTGACACTGAGAGCTTTTTTGATCCACCCGATTAGTTCGTCTGAGTTGGGCATTTTGTGAATGACTGCCAGGGCTCCGAGATCCATGCACTCGGAGCGGGTGCTGGCTTGAATGTCTGCGGTAATTACGATCACTGGAATTTTATATCCTCGATCGCGCATAGCTTGCAGGACTTCCCGACCTTCCATTTCTGGCATCAGCAGATCTAAGAGCATACAGTTTGGAGTTTTAGTGCCGAGCTGTTCTAGAGCTTCTGGGCCGCTGGATGCTTCCCAAGTCTCGTATCCCTCTGCTCGGAGAATTTTGCAGATTACCCTGCGAGTCAACCACGAATCTTCGACAACGAGAATTGATGTCACTACGTTCTCCTCCTTCTATTGTTAGGACTGACCGGTATTGCAGGTACTGCTTTTATCTTGACATTAATTTAAAGTGCTGGGACGGTGTGTGATCGAGCTTCACTTGGAATTCCTGTTCTTAAAAACTAACGCATTAATGTATTGGATAGTTTAGTATCTTGGACTATGTGAAGAAAAAACCCGGTTTCTGAATGAAACCAGGTTTGCGGGATCTCTATTGCTCCTAACATGGGCGCTCAATTATAGATTACCAAACGCTTCCGAAGGGACTCTACTCGCTGTTTGGCCGTGGTATTGTCTGGCTCGCAGGCGAGAGCTTGTTCATAGATTTCCAAGGCTTGGGCTGTTAATTTCTTGCGCTCGTAGGCGTGACCCAGATTATTGAGAGATGTAACGTATTCTGGCTGCAACTTCAGGGCTTCTTTGTAGTGGCGGATGGCTATGTCGTACTGTTCTTGGCCGAAGTGTGCAAAACCGAGAGCGTTGTAAATAACAGCTTGATTTTCTTCGCCTTCTAAGTCTTTGGCTTTCAGGGCTTTTTGAAACAGTACGATCGCCTGGGAGTAAAGCTTCTTATCTAGATAGATACTTCCTAATTCGTAGTATTCCTGTGCTGTTCCTTTTTCTACTGTCAGCTTATTTTCTAAGCGTTCCAGAGACATTTCCAGCTTCCGAGTTTTGAGAATCTGGCGCACCACAAACCAGGAAGTGCTGCCGAGTATAGCCAGCAGGACTGACAAGTAAATAATGAGCAAATTACTATCCATGTTTTTCTTAAATTTAGGTAGGTCTGTGGAAGGTCTTATTTATTTTAAGGCGCTAGCAATCTCTAACATTTGCCTCTGCAACTGTATAAAAAACAAGGAAATAGCGATCGACCGGCCCGATCGCGATTTCTGAAAAAGCAAGAGTCCAGAAGTAAGAACAAAGAAGGAAAGTTTGTCTCAACCTCCTAAATTTATCAGGAGTTTTCCTTCTCTGGCAGACCGTTAAATCTTTCTTACTTCTGCTTTCTGCCTTCTGAAAATCAAGCGAACTTTCAGCCTCCGGCTCGATTAGCCATTTCCACGACTTTACCGAATGTTGCCGGGTCAATGATCGCCATTTGTGCCAGCATTTTGCGGTTGATTTCGATGTTGGCTTTTTTCATGTTGCCGATCAGTCTGCTGTAGCTTGTGCCGTGCTGGCGCGATGCGGCATTGATCCGAGCGATCCACAGGCGGCGAAAATCGCGTTTGCGTTTTTTGCGATCGCGATAACCGTTACGCAGGGCCTGCATCACCCGTTGGTTAGCTGTGCGGAACTGTTTCGACTGTGCGCCTCGGAAACCCTTGGCTAATTTGAGAATTTTTTTGCGGCGCGCTCTGGCGACATTACCGCGTTTTACCCGTGTCATCTTTAATTTCCGTTAAACTTTACAAGTATGGAAGCATTAACCGCACGTTAGCGTCGTTGGTCTCGTCAATGACGACCAGCTTAGAGAGACGGCTTTTGCGAGCTGAACTTTTGTGCTGTAGCAAGTGGCTTTTGTAAGCTTTGCGGCGCACGATCTTACCGCTGCCGGTCGCTCTAAAGCGCTTTGCGGCTGCTTTGCGAGTTTTGAGTTTTGGCATGGACTGGTGTTATTTGGACACAAGCTTCAACCGTATCACATTTGTGGTACTTTCTGCAAGGGAGATTTCCTGGTTGGGGGCGGCGCTGTATTTGGGGCAATATACAGGATGGGCGATCGGCTAATCTTACAGTTGTTTGCGGAGTTAACATCTAGTATAAAATGTTATACCGCAGTTGCGCTATCATTAATGGTTATCGGCAGAGTTAATATTTGAAAGCTGCTGGTGAGCCACGATAATTAAATTGAAGATGCAACATTAATTAGTGGCTATGGCGCTTAGAGAGTCCCTTAAAAAAATCATGTTTGAATCTCCATTGGTCAGTAACGACACGACAACATCAAAGGACATTCATTTGCTACTTATGTCAGAAATGTAGTGCCGAAATCAATAAGTGCTTCCTGGGAATTACCAGAAATCTATAGCGTAAAAGCTTCACCCGGTAATGGTTCTTGGGCTAAAGTTCCTTGGTTGGGTAGCAATATTTAACAAGCTTGTAACTGAGAATGTCCAGTCGGGGTTTTACCCCACATTCCGCAGATGTGGGTCGGATTTCTTGATCAGTTGTGAAAACTTGGAAGCCAAACGCTTTTAGGCTGAAATTATACAGTTTTAGCATTACAGAAGCTTGTCAAATTTACCTAAACTAAGTAAATTGAAATAATTGGCTTTTTTTCATATATTCATGTTGCTATTTTATCGCGGTTGCTCATATTTTGAAGCAAGGAAACTTATGCCAAGAGCAAAGTATCTTGACTAATTAATGAAAATAATTCACAAATATCTACACCTTGATCGCAATCGTTATTCACTTGAAAATATTAAATAGTATTGACAGCAATACTCTCCTAAATGCCGCAAGATATCT
>NZ_JAUBPI010000046.1:0-49164 GCF_036700645.1 Microcoleus sp. S36b_A4
TCGCTAATTTAGGATGATTGCATTTACGTCATACAGCCTAGTTACACAAAGGCTTTAATTGTTTTTGGAGATGTCTATTAAGTAGATAGTTATAAGACAATACGCTTGGGTTAAGGAAAATTGTAGCGAAAATGTTGGGCGGAGTGAAACGGAGGGTTCGTTCCACGGGCCCAACCTACGCAGGATCTGTTTTTAGCACTAACCCAAGCGTATTGAGTTATAAGAATCGATGCCGGATTTGTGAACTTCTCTCTTTCTGCTCTTTCTGCTCTTTCTTCTATCTCTCTGCGTCCTCTGCGCCCTCTGCGGTTTGTCAAAAAAATCTTGTTCACCAAAGAAATAGCCTTCCTATTTCTACACAATATCTCGCTTTCATGCAGTATTCTTCCTGTTAATTCCCGACGGGAAAAACTCTCTGTAATAACTCTATAAGTAGACGAGCATAAATCAACGCAACTTGTATTTTTTTTTGATTAGTACCCAATCCCGGCTAGCAATATTTAATTAGGCCCGCCTAGATGTTGCGAGTGCATTCTTTTGGAGAGCAACTGTTCTTCCAAGGCGGCTATTCGATTGTAAGCTGCTGTTAGCTGAGCTGTTAAACGCTGGATTTGAATCTCTGCGCTCAGCTCTTTTTCCAAGCTTTGAGAATTCTTGTCGAAGTAGCTGTCATCTAACAGTATGTCCTTGTGTTCGAGGAGGCCGTCGAGACTGCTGTAGCTTTGATAGGGCGAGGTTTGGTTATTTCCTACCGTTCCAGAGCGATCGTTTCTCTGTTGCTGGGTCAGCTTCGTCTCCTTGGCAGACTCCAAGAGCTTTTCATTGAGGTTTTCTATGAGTTTGTAGAGGGCCTCGACTTGTTGGCTCAATACTGTAACTTGCTGGCGGAGCGCTTCCATACAATCATCCTTTGGCTCGTAACTTAATATCTTTACATTTTATGTAAATCTTTACATAACTTGGATTTATCACTAAATTATTTAATTTTTGACGTAATTGTTGTGTTCCCAATCCTGACGGTAGATTTAGGGAGGCAGCTTGAAGATAATCGCTCGCCATTCGTGAGTCGATTGTAGATTGTAGATTTTAGATTTTAGATAGTCTTGGACACAGGAACCGGGTGGGTTAACCCCCATACTTCGTTCAAACCTTCAATCAGAGCTAAAACGTCGGGTTTCTGAGAGTCGGATCGCAGAGCGTCCTATTAGATTGACTGCGCTCTCGCCAGTGCTTTCAGGATTCAGATGAATGAATTTTTAGTTTTTTTAGTTATTAAGCTGTCGCCGATTTAAAAATATTTTTTTACTTCGGTTGTGTGAAAAGCCTCATCCAACTGCAGATGGCAGCGCTCTTGTTGTTTCGTTATATTAAAAAATGTAACACAGATGCGGTCGATCGACCCGGCTGGCGAGCACAACAGGCTCAAAGGAACTTGCAGCAGAGAAATTAGGCGTTAAGTTGAGGAGTTTTTGGCATCGGAAAGCTCGATCGACAAGTTAGAAGGTAAAATCAGGGCAAGAGCCAAACAGACTCTCTTAGCAGCAGAATCGAGTACAATGGCTCTGTGTTTGAGGAAGAAATAAGACAAAATCGGCGCCAACTACCGGACTCGAAAAACAATTATTTCCCGGGCTGTAGAACACAAAACGATGGGTCAATATTTAGAAAAGCGGATTCACAGGTGAAACGAAGGTCTTTGCTATTGGGGGCCGCCACCCTAACTTTAAGTCAATTGGCGGCAGGGTGCGACTCGAAGCCCATTCTCAAAATTCGATCGCTCAAAAACGGTATTCCGGCCCAACTGGTAAGCAAATTTAGCCGGGATGTACAACCGTCTCCGCTTTTGCAGGTAACGCAAGAAGCACAATTAAAAGAATTATTCGCCCTGTTGCAGGAGTGGAAACGGGTTCCCGAATCAAAAAATCAAGCTAACTTGGTGATGTTGGGAGATTACTGGCTGACTTTAGCAATTAGGCAAAAATTGATTAAGCCGATCGATCCTGCTAAATTTGCTAATTGGCCACAATTGCCCGAAAGATGGCAAAAACTCGTCAGGCGCAACGATGAGGGTAAATTAGATCCTCAAGGTAAAGTGTGGGCTGCACCTTACCGCTGGGGAAGTACGGTAATTGCCTATCGAACCGACAAATTTAAGGCTTTGGGGTGGACTCCGACAGATTGGAAAGACTTGTGGCGAGTCGAATTGCGCGATCGAATTTCTCTGCCGGACAGTCCCAGAGAAGTTATCGGTTTAACATTAAAAAAACTCGGCAAATCTTACAATACCCAGCAATTAGATCAAGTCCCAAATCTTAAAAAAGAACTAGCAAATCTGCACCAACAAGTTAAATTTTATAGTTCTGACGCTTACCTGCAACCATTAATTTTAGGCGATACTTGGTTAGCTGTAGGTTCATCTGGGGACTTGCTGCCGCTGCTGCAAACTCAAAAGGATATTGCTTTAGTAGTTCCGGTTTCGGGAACTGCACTTTGGACGGATTTGTGGGTACAACCAGCATCAGGGAATCCAGTTTCTTTAGTGGAAAAATGGATTGATTTTTGCTTGCAGCCTCGGGTTGCTCCTCAATTATCTTTGCTGGCTAAGGCTAGTTCGCCGATAATTGTCGGCATGAAACCCGAAGATTTGCCGGAAGCTGTTCGCACTAATTCTGTGTTGTTGCCGGATGCTAAGATTCTTGCTGCTAGCGACTTTCTGCTGCCTTTTGGGGATGCGGGGATCTCGCTGTATCGATCGCTCTGGCAAGAAACTAGGCAAGTAGTGAGAAGTTAAATTACAGTGAGGTACATAGCTCTTATAAGGACACTAATCTAAAAGCCTTTCACCCTTCCTCGAAGACCTGGATTTGAGAGAGATTCTAAATCAATCCGACAGTTAAGCCGATCGCCCTTGCACGAATAAACTGCCAAAGCAGTGCCTTGACGGTTGCAAACTCGCACATTGTAACCATAATCGTTGGCGACAGTGCCAAAGCGGTTAACAAACTGATAGCGTTCCATATAATCGAGCAAACTCCAAAGTTGGCGGTTGACTATGATAATTACCCAAGCATTACCGGGATCGACAAACCAGCGATCGAGCAATTTGCCGCCAAAGAGTTTTTGAGCTAACCACAGACTCGGCACGCTTTTTTCGGTTTGCGAAAGCGGGGGCGACGGGAAATTAGCAGCGCTGCCAGTAGGGCAGACAGGCTCCTGGGAAAAAGCCGCAGATTGCTCACCCAGCAAGGTTCCGAGGCACGCAGAACCCGTTATCAGGAACAAAAATAAACTTTTTGTCAAAATGCCGTGCCTGCGGCGGAAAACTTGATTATTGTGGCGAAAGTTTTGGTAATTCATAAATTTGTAAGTGCCGATTTTTCACAAAAGTTATCTGTTAATATCGATCCCGGTAAAATAGGTTTGTAGTGAGTAATTTAGTATTCACAAAATAAATTTTGATTGCTGAAGTTCTTACTGTGAACTGGGACAATAATTGTTGTTAAAATTCCGATCGCTTAAACAATGAAGCAGGCAGACAAGCAGTAAAAGTAGAACCGCAATCTAACTCGCTAGAAACTTCAATATCGCCGCCCATCATCTGACAAAAACGCTGACTGATAGTCAGTCCCAAACCCGTACCGCCGTACTTGCGAGTAGTTGAATTGTCCGCTTGAGTGAAAGGTTGGAACAGTCGCTCTTGCTGCTCTGGTGTCATGCCGATACCCGTATCCGTCACGCGGAAAATTAAAAAATCTGCATCCAAAATTAACATTTGAGCAACTCTCGGTTGATATTTATTTTTTAATTCTTCACTGCTAATTCTTTCGACAGTAAGTACGATCGCCCCATTAGCAGAAAATTTAGCAGCATTGCTGAGCAAATTCAGCATTACCTGCCGCACTTTCATCAAATCGCCGTGCATCGCGCCGACATTGGCAGAACTCAATACTTCCAAAGTATTGCCGTTTTTATCCATGAGTGGTTTGATAGTTGTTATCACCTCCTCGATTAAGCCTCCAACATCGAAGCTTTCGAGGTAAATCTCCATCTTGTCAGCTTCAATTTTGGAAATGTCGAGAATGTCGTCAATTAGCCGCAGCAAGTGTTTGCCAGCAGTGCGAATTTTGTCTAAATCCGAGACAACCTGTAAGTTGCCTAACTCTTCGGCATCTTCCGCTAGCATATCGCTGTAGCCGATAATCGCGTTGAGGGGAGTGCGTAACTCGTGGCTCATGTTTGCCAGAAAAGCACTCTTGGCGCGGTTGGCGAGTTCTGCGGCTTCTTTGGCCAACTGCCACGCTTCCTCAGCGTCTTTGCGTTCGGTGATATCTCGCAGCGTCGCCACCACCGCTTCGACGCTGCCGTCTGTCGCACAAACCGGGCTGAGAATGTACTCGTAGTCCCGGGTTCCCCAGCTTGCCGTGGGGACAATTACTTCGCCTTTCTTGGGTTCGGCTGTGGCAAATATGCCCTGGCATTCTTGGTGAACCCGCTGCATAATTGTTGGCGACCAGCCTAATTCCTGCCAGGTTTTGCCAATCATTTCTCTGGGGTTCATGCCGGCAGCTTGAGCGGCGGTGCGACTGACATAGGTGTATTTTCCCGATCGATCTACTAGAAAAATTAGGTCAAGAGAAGCGCCGAGAATCCCGTCAACTGTTCGGGCGTGTCGGGCTACCTGAGCCGTCATTTGTCTAACGGTGATGGCGCCGCGGACTCTGGCGGCGAGTTCAAACCGCAAGAGTTCGTTGGCTTGTTTGAGGAATAGGGTGCGCTGTTCGACTTCTATTTCTAGTTCTGCTTTGGCTTTTTCTAGGGTGAGTTCGGCAAGTTTGCGATCGCTCACATCTGTAGAAATTGTACCAACTGCATAAACTTTACCTTCGGAGTTGCAGAGGGGAAATTTCAGAGAAATATAAGTGTGCGGGCCGTCGTCTTGAGGGATGAGTTCTTCGATGGTTAGGGGCGAGCAGGATTCGAGAACTTTCAGGTCGTTTTCTCGCAAGGCTGCTGCTTTGTCTTGGGGAAAAATATCGCCATCGGTTTTCCCTGTTATTTGCTCTTTTGCGATGTCGAACAAATTGTCAAAATGGCGGTTGGTGAGCAGGTATTTTCCGTCAACATCTTTGATGTAAATTACTGCTGTTGAGTTGTCTAAAATCGCTTGCAGCAGTGCTTCGCTCTTTCGCAGGGCTTTTTGAGTATTTTGGCGATCGAGTATTTCTGGCTGCAATTCCCTGTTGAGGCGATTTAAGTCTTGCCAAGCTTCCTGGACTAGATTTAAGGCGATCGCGCTTTTTTCTAATTCTGTATTTTCTGTATTTACCTGTCGCGACTGGTTTGAGACGGAGTTTTCGGGCAATTCTAGGGGTTGGAAAGCGAGCGGGATGTGGGGATTTGCGATCGGGAGAGCGCCCTGATTTTTTTTATATCGAAAATCGACCGCTAATTTACCGTTTAAACTCGATTTTTTAGGGAATAAATCGGGGAATTCGCCGAAATTTAAATTGTCATAAATTATATCAAATGTCCGCGATCGCTGCGGCGGTTCGGCGCTGGAGTTAAATGCCCAATTCCCGTCTGCTGTTGATAAATCTGAGTTAGCGGGTTTAGCAATCCGGCGAGTGACGGCAACTCCCAAGGCGAAGGGGACAACGGCAGCCGCAGACATTGCCAGCAACCAGTTGTTGCCCCACCAAGTTGCGATCGAGGTTTTCGGGATGCCCCGAACTAAAATTGCTGCGGGTTTTCCCGCTAAATTGCCAAGGGATTTGGCAGCTACTGTATAAGTTTGAGTGCCTATTTGTACGTTTCCGGCGACTGGTTTGCCGGCGGCGAGTGCAGATTTCAGCAGCGATTTTTCTGCCAGCAAGTCTGGTAACTGTTGTTTTTTTGTAACTGCTTGCGAACTTGCCAAGACAAATTTGCCGTCAGCCAGCGGTGCGTAGATAGCCTGATATCCGCCACCCTGTAAGTTGAGCATTTCGCTGCTAGCAACTGCCGACGTTTGGCTGATAATTTTTCCTAACACTAAGGCAGCAATCACTGTCTGAGTTTTTGGATCTTTTACGGGAATTGCTGCGTAGTGGACGAGAACAGGGCGATATCCCTTTCCGGGTGGCAAAGATCCGAATTGTTCTTGAACTTCCGATTTTGCAATGATTTCCGTAGCTGTAATTGGGTTTTTTGCACCAAATGCTCGATCGACTATTTTTTGCAGGTTAAAACTTTTTCCCTTCTGGTTGGAGTTGACGCTAACCACTATCTGCCTGTTTTTTCCCACTAATGCCGCGCTGTCTATTTCCCCTGTTTTGACTTGATTTTCTAGAATTTGCTTGACAGATTTTTGCAAATCTGATACTTTTTTGCCACTGTTGTAAGCTAAGGCTGTTTGGGCGATCGTTTTGCGGTCAGAGGAGTTTTGCAAACGGTCGGTGGCGCGATCGAGTTGGAGATTGTAGTTAATTTCACTAAGGCTCAGTTCTGACTTTGCTTGATTTTGCAGTTGATTGTTTGCAACGGCCGATGTTAGCAAAAGTGCTGCTCCCGTTAGCCCAACTGGCAAAATTGTTTGTAAAGCCACCAGTCCAATTAGCTGTTTTCTGGTGACGGACAAGTTGTAAGTGGACGGATTGAAAGCTGCTTTCAATCTTCTTTCGGAAGTCGCAACTTTAGTTTGCTGCAGACAATGTTGCTGGCTGTCGTTTAACTGAGTATGAGCCATAGTAGTAGATGCGAGATCGGTTGTAGATGACAGGCCATCAATTAATCGGACAGGGAATTAATTTTAGATTTTAGATTTTAGACTTCGGCGTGAGCGAGCCGTTGAACGATTTTATATTTTATATCGAGTTCGGTTAATCACTTATCATAAAATTGTTCGCTCTCGCCACCGCCAACTAAGCAAACAATAAAATGACTGGTATTCTCAAAGAAATCAGTTTCTATGTGTTAATCAGATTGTGTTATTTAGTTGCTTTTACATATAGTATCGGCTCCTATTTAAAGTGTGTTCGGAACATCCAAATGAGTGCTTTCACAGGAGTGTTCGCGGTTAGAGGTAAGCTTTGCTGTGCAAGATACTCGCACTCCTCAAAAACGCTTTTTGCAAAATCGGGATGCTCTCGCATACAGTCGTAAAACGAAGTAGTTTCTCGATCGACTGTATCGTAAATTCAGTTAAACTGAGATGTTGCACCATTCTCAATAAGGTTTTTATGGGCTGGCTCTCCTGCCCAACCCCTACTCCCTACAAGAAATTAATTCTTTGTGGAACAGGCCGGAAAGCCTGTTCTTGAGAATAGTGCAAGATGTAAGGTTAAACCCAAGTTTAGCGTAATTATTGCAAAACTTAGATACGCTCGATCGCCTTTTCCCTGCTTCACATTTTTTTCAATCCCACAACCGCCTGCCTGCTTTGCCACCGAGTCGCTGGTGAGTATCTTTGACCAACGTTGGGATGTCTAACTCTTCGGGACACCGGGGCAAACATTCGCCGCAATCGGTGCAGCGGTTGCCTTTGCTGCCGGGAAACCAGTGTCCAGCATTTTCAAACATGGCGTAGCGGTATTTGCCAAAGTCAGTCATGTCGAACCCGACAGCGAGATTGCGGAGTCGCAATACTTCGGGAATGTTGATGTTTTCCGGGCAAGGCAAACAGGCATAGCACTGGCTGCATTTGTCGGTTTTCAAAGTGTCTGCAATAGCCGATTCTAGCCGATCGAACGCAGCGATTTCGGCGTTGGTGAGGGGAAAGTCGCGATCGCAATATTTCAGAGGTTGCTCTAATTCTGTCGCATTTGCAGCCCCCACACTCAAAGTCCCAATCCTAGTATCGCTAAGTAAAAACCGATAGTTTAACTCTAAGGGCGAGAAAGGCGAGCACAATTGTGCGAGTGTTTCCGGGGGCGTGTAGAGTTGCCCTCCTTTATCGGCTGGGGAAATGATGAAAACGCCCATATCTTTGTCTTTGGCGAGTTCAATTGCCGGGGCGTTGCGCTGAAAAAAATAGTAATAATGCAGGTTGACAAATTCAAACAAATCTGTATTTATTGCAGCCAAAATCAGATCCAGAGGCCCGTGAGTCGAAAAGCCGACGTGCCGAATGCGACCATCAGCCAGGGCTTTCCGTACAGATTCCATGCAGCCTGTGGGCGATCGCACAATCGCCAAATGTTCCCAAGTATTCAAACCGTGAATTGCCAGACAATCGATATAGTCTAAATTCAGACGTTTGAGGGATGCGTCGATACAGCGTTCCATTGCTGCTGCATCCTCGGTTGGGGAAATTTTTGTAGTGACGTGGAGGCGCGATCGATCGACAGACAAACCAGCCGAAAGGGCCGCGCCAAGATATTCCTCGCTGAAACCGTAACCTGCCGCCGTTTCCAGGTGATTGATTCCCTGAGACACCGCCTGTTGTACAGTCTGACAGGCAGTTTCCTCAGAAGCCAAATAGCGCATGGTTCCCAAGGAAAATACAGACAGGTGCAACTCCGTTTTGCCAAACCGTCGATAGCGCATAAAGTTTAGGAAGTTTCGCCTGGGCTGAAGCCGCTTCTCTTAATCAAATCCTCTGGACGGAGGTTTGAGATAAATTCCCGGAAGGCCCGGCGTTCGGCCTCATCAGCATCTCGATCAACCGGTATCGACGCATCAGCGACGACTTCTTCCATCACCCAGATGGGGCAGTTCGTACGCAGGGCCAGGGCGATCGCGTCGCTAGGTCGGGCATCGATCTCTTTTTTAACTTCTCCCTGACGGACGATCAGGACGGCATAGAACGTGTTATCTTGCAGCGAGTGAATAACTATGCGCTCCAAGGTAAGACTCCATGCCTCTAAAAAATTGACCATCAGATCGTGAGTTAAGGGCCGAGGAGGCTTGTGGCCTTCGATCGCGCTAATAATAGCCTTTGCTTGCTCCTGACCGATATAAATAGGCAAAGCCCGTCGCTCCGTAGCGTCTCTCAATAGGACAATAGGACTGCGCGTGGCTGCATCTAAGGCAATTCCAGCGACTTTCATTTCAATCATTCGATCGGCCTCATAGAATTAAGAAACTGTAAGGCAGTAGAGAACTTGGACATAAAGATCACCTAAATCCAGTATGACTTGATCTTCGCCGGAATCTGCAACAGATCTGGGACTATCGATTTTAGATTTTAGATTTTCGATTTTCGATTGACTCGGGGGGAGAGGGGACGGCAAAAGCTGCTGTGTCTGGTTTATGGCTGTGGTTTCATGTAAATAAGCGATCAACTACGGATCGGGGACTGTCGATTTCCAATTTTAGATTTTAGATTTTAGATTGACTCGGGGGGAGAGGGGACGGCAAAACCTCCTGTCTATGGTTTGTCTCTATGGTTTCATGTAAATAAGCGATCGACTACGGAAAAATACTTATGTTTACAGGACTAATTCAATCTCTCGGAAAGCTGAAGTCGCTAGGCAACGATTATTTCCAAATTTCCTGCACATCAAACAACTCCTACCAGATTTTACAAGATTTAGCCATTGGGGACAGCGTAGCCGTGGATGGAGTTTGTTTGACGGTAGTGGAAGTTCTGCCGCAAGGTTTTGTCGCCGTCGCTTCGCCAGAAACTCTCCGGCGCACAACTCTGGGATCATTCCCCGATGCTTTGGTGAACCTAGAAACCTCCCTGCGCGCCGGTAGCAAATTGGGGGGACATTTCGTGACGGGGCACGTAGATGCGATCGGCACTTTAGCAACATCAACCCAAACCGCGAACGCTTGGGAGATGCGGTTTACTGCCCCACCAACAGCAAATTCGGGATGGCAACGTCAAATCGCACCTTACATCGTTTCCAAGGGCAGTATCGCCGTCAACGGCATCAGCTTAACCGTGGCCGATTGCGATGCTGACGGCAATTGGTTTGAAGTTGCTGTCATTCCCCACAGTTTTGGTGAGACAAACCTCAGCTATTTGCAACCAGGAAGTTTAGTAAACTTAGAAGCAGATATTCTAGGCAAATATGTCGCCAAATTTCTCCGCAGCGGCTCAAAATCTCATCCCGAACCGTGGGAAGAAACCCCCACAATCAACAGTTTGGGAACAATTACACCAGAATTCTTAGCAGAACACGGATTTATCTAATCTGTGGGTACGCATCGCGCACCTTGCTAATATCTGAGATATTACACCATCCTCAATAAGCCTTTTACGGGCGGGTTATCCTGCCAACCCCACAAAAAAACTCACTGTTTGTGGAACAGGCAGGTGAACCTGTTTTTGAGTTGTAGAAGGTATCAGGAGCGAATTATTATATTAATAATTTACTGGTCAAAGCAGACCCACCCTACTAAATCTTACAGCACATTGAGCGATAAACACCTCAAATGCTTGGCTATCAATCGAGTTGTCTATGGTCATGATTAATGCCACTACTCGCTGGAAACTAATTGCACCAATTACTGTGACTTTCTTGCCACGATAAAAAGGTTTGACCGCATAGGCTGTCGTTCCTCTTTGGGAACGTCCATGAGTTCTGGTTAAACAAGCGTAATACTCCAGTCTAATCTAAAAATACTAGATTTTTTTGGTCCATATGCTTGACTTTTTCCCAATACTATAACTTTAATTCCATGACTGTTTCAGTGCCGAATTGGCTACTTCTCACTGTTTTTTTTACGATTTAATCCCAACTTTTGTAAGGCGTTACACATGGCTGTTTTACCCACCCAATTTCCCGTTTTCTGGGCAAATAACTCACACAATTCTAGTAAGGTTGCATCGGGATGTGCTGCCACTATTTCTCTCAAAGAAGCTGTGGAATTATTCAAATGACTGTATCTCGGTTTACCACTCTCGTTTGGGCTGTAAATTCCCCTCAATTTTTTGTTGCTTGACCAGTTTCTGAAAAGAGCTTTTACTGACGGAAAATATCGCTGCTGTTTTTCTCATGGACAGCTTCTGATCTTGATGTGCTGCTACTATTTTTGGAAAGCAAATCTACTGAATATGCTTTCAGTGGTGTGTTTTTCTAATCTATTCTTATTGTACCTCATAACACCCGGAAGTGCTGTAATTTCAGGTTTTAGATTCAGATCTTAGATTCTTGACAGTGCAGTTGCCGTGCAAATCGCGCAAAAACGGGAATCAACGTGTGTCAAGTTTTAATTCCTGATAACAGGAGTTTAGCAATACTCCGGACAGTTTTTAAGCAGCCAGAGTACCATAAGACAAGACTGAAGGAAGATTAGGATGATTTAAAACTATCCGGAGTATTGCTATCATTATTATTTAATTATATTCTTCTTACACAAAGGGGTATTGACAAAATCTACTCGCTTCTAACTTGTTACCAATGGGGTAACATTATTTTTGCGTTAAGCTAGCTTGTAACAATTCGGCTGCCTATCTTTTTGTAGCATAAGTGGGCAAAATCTTTACTCCATAAAGATTTCAGGCGGGTTGTCACCCTCCCAGGGCGATCGCAAAAGTTGTTATGGCAGTTAGAAAAAAATGCTGGAACTTTGGAAAAACCTTTTTGCTATAGCACCGTTTATCCCTCACGGGCATTGCTATCTCTGGAAGCCAGGATTGGTGAGTCTTCATATCGCTTCCGACTCGCTGATTGCCCTGGCTTATTATTCAATTCCCATTACGCTGCTCTATTTTGTTCGTAAGCGACAAGATTTGCCCTACCCTTGGATATTTCTGCTATTTAGCACCTTTATCATCGCTTGTGGCACCACTCACCTGATGGAGATTTGGACGCTTTGGCATCCTACCTATTGGCTGAGTGGCTGCCTCAAAGCCATCACCGCATTGGTTTCAGTGGTGACAGCTATAGTGCTGGTGCCGTTAATCCCAAAAGTATTAGCGCTTCCCAGTCCCGCACAGTTAGAGGCAGCTAATCGAGAACTAGAGCAGGAAATTAGAGAGCGGATCAAGGTAGAAGCAACCCTTCAAGAGCGGGAGCAGTTCTTAAGCAACATTTATAACTCCGTGACAGACACCATTTGGGTGGTGGAACAGCTTGAGGATGGCGAGTTTCAAGTTGTCAGCATGAATCGAGCCATTGAAACCTCAAGTGGAACTTTGGCTGAGCATTGGATTGGTAAACGGCTGGACGAACTGTGGGACATCGATACAGGTACTACGATTCGAGCGCACTACCATGACTGTTTGCAGCAAGGCAAAACAATCTCTTACGAGGAGAATCTGCCTTTTGGAGAACAGAGTTGTTGCTTTCTCACCACTTTAACGCCTTTAGTAGATCCCGATTCGCGCACTCGCTTACTTGGCGTCAGCATGGATATCACGGAGCGCAAGCAGGCTGAAAATGCTTTGAAAGAAAGTGAAGAACGCTGGCAGTTAGCATTGCGGGGTAACAAAGATGGAATTTGGGATTGGAATGTCAGAACGAATGAAGTCTTTTTCTCAGCGCGATGGAAGAAAATACTGGGTTATGAAGACTGCGAAATTTCCCACTATCTAGATGAATGGGCTAAACGAGTCCATCCAGACGATTTTACCTGGGTAATGGAAACAATCGAAAATCACTTTACTAAAAAAACCCCTTTTTACCAAACCGAACACCGCATTTTATGTAAAGACGGGACTTATAAATGGATTCTCGATCGCGGTCAGGCATTGTGGGATGACGATGGCAATGCGATTAGAATGGTCGGTTCTTCTACCGATATTACAGAAAGCAAAAAGGCTGAAGCAGAGCTGCGCTGGAAAGAAACTTTGCTGCGTTCGATGACTCACGCTTCGCCACTCGCTTTTTTTGTTGTAGATAACCGTAGCGATGCCATTCTCTACTTCAATCACCGCTTCTGCAAAATCTGGGGTATCGAACACTTAGAAGAACAGATGCAGCGGGGTCAACTAAAAAACAACGATATCGTTCCTCACTGCCTGCCCGTACTTGCAGATGTTCCGGCTTTTGCCGAATCCTGTAAACCGTTGCAAAGTGAAGAGAATCGAGCCGTTGTTGAAGATGAAATTCCTTTTAGCGATGGGCGCACGATTCGTCGTTTTTCGACACAAATTCGCGACGATAGCGATCGCTATTTCGGACGGCTTTATCTCTTTGAAGATATTACCGAACGCAAGCAAATAGAAGAACAACTGCAACTGGCTGATTTTTCGCTCGAACACTCCTCTCTCGGCCTTGCCTGGGTCGATCGCGATGCCAGAATTTTGCGGGTGAACCAAACAGCCTGCGAGCAAAGAGGATATTCTCGCGAAGAGTTGCTGTCGATGCGTGTCTGGGATGCCGATCCCAATTTTCCCATTGAGGTATGGCCGCACCATTGGCAAGAACTAAAAGAGCAGAAAACACTTTCATTTACTTCTCAACATTTCAGAAAAGATGGCAGTGTTATTCCCGTTGAAATAACGCTGAATTACCTGGAATTTAACGGGAAAGAATACAATTTTGCCTGCGCTCGCGATATCAGCGATCGCTATCGCGCAGAGGAAGCACTGCGAGCCTCTCAAGCACGCCTCTCTGGGGTTCTAGACATTGCCGACGAAGCCATTATCTCAGTAGACTCCAGCCAACAAATTACCTTATACAACCAGGGCGCGGAACGGATTTTTGGTTATACTTCCGAGGAAATGCTCGGTCAGACACTCGATCGACTTTTGCCAGAACGCTTTGCGGCAAACCATCAGCAGCAGGTAAGGCAATTTGCCCAATCTACCCAAACAGCAAGAAAGATGGGCAAGCGCGGCGAGATTATTGGTCGTCGTAAAGATGGTACGGAATTTCCGGCTGAAGCCTCAATTTCTCAATTGGAATTGTCAGAGGAAAAAGTTTTTACCGTTTTTCTGCGCGACATTAGCGAACGCAAACAGGCAGAAGCAGCCTTAAAAGAAAGTGAAGCCCGCTTCCAAGCATTTATGAATGCCAGCCCCGCTGCTGCTTGGATTACAGATAGAGATGGGCTACTTCTCTACTTCAACCAAACCTATTCCCGTATATTCAACTTGCCCAAAGATTTAGTTAGCAAAATAGCTCTTGACTCTATATATCCACTAGAGTTTACTCAAGAATATTTAAAAAATATTTGCAAAGTTGTAGAAACCAATCAAACGCTCGAAGCGATTGAGCTTGCTCCCCTTGAAGACGGTAGTATCGGCGAATTTTTGGTTTACAAGTTTCCACTGCCCAGTTCATCGGGGGAAGTTTTGGTGGGTGGGGTAGCAATCGATATTACTGCTCGCAAAAGAGCAGAGGCAGCTCTACAACAGCGAGAACAAGAGTTCCGCGCTTTAGTAGAAAATGCGCCTGACATTATCATGCGATTGGATCGGGAATGTCGCTATCTCTATATCAATCCCATAGTTGAACGACTATCCGGGATTCCTCCTGCCGCGTTTCTCGGTAAAACTATTAACGAGTTGGGTACGCCCAACTCGTTAGTTAATCTTTGGCGAACAGCCATTGAGCAAGTATTTGAAACAGGTTGCGAGCAAAACATTGAATACGAAATTCCATCTGTTGCAGGGCTAACTTATTATGCTTCTCGTGTGGTGCCTGAGTTTGGCAGTGATGGCTCGGTGCAATCGGTTTTAGCGATCGCTCGCGATATCAGCGACCGCAAAGTTGCAGAAGCAGCTCTAGAAAAGGCTCGCGACGAGTTAGAAGTCAGAGTCAAACAACGTAGTGCCCTACTCGCAACAGCAAATAAGGAATTGCGGCAGGGAATTGCCGAAAGGCAAGCCGCGCTGCGCGAACTCAAACAAGCACAAGTTGCCCTGAAAGCATCGGAAACCAGACTCAAAGAAGTGCTTGACAATACAGCCGCTTTTATTTCCTCTGCCCGCATCCATCCCGATAAAGTCTGGGAATATGACTACTATTCTCCCAATGGAGAGGAGATTCTTGGGTACAAAGGAGGAGAATTTGCTGCCGATCCGAATTTGTGGCTTTCTAGAGTTCCTGCCGAAGATATTGAGGCAATCGTTCTGCCAGCAATGCAAGATTTGTATGCCGGACGGCAAATAACTATAGAGTATCGATTCTGCCATAAAAATGGCAATTTGCTTTGGTTATCTAACACTTTGCTCGCTAAAAAGCATAAGTCTGAGGATTACTGGTTTGCCACTGGAATTGTTACCAACATTACAGAACGCAAACAAGCAGAAAAAGCATTGCAGGAAAGCGAACAACGCTTTGCTACTTTAGCGAAAACTGCCCCTGTCGGCATATTCCGTAACGATACTCAAGGCTATTGCGTGTACGGCAACGAACGCTGTTTAGAGATGGTTGGACTTTCTTTAGGAGAATTAATCGGTGAGGGTTGGGCAACAAGGCTATATCCAGACGATCGCGATCGCGTTACTATTGCTTGGTATAGCTTCGTACAACAAGGCATTCCCTATTACTGCGAACTCCGCTTACAGCGACGTGATGGCACCATTATCTGGGTATTGGCACAAGCGATCGCGGAAAAAGATGTTGATGATAACATCATCGGTTACATCGGCACTCTTACTGACATTACCGAGCGCAAACAATCAGAACAACTTTTAAAAGATTACAATCAACTTCTAGAAACTCAGGTACAAGAACGCACGGCTGCACTGACTCAAACAAATGCTCAATTAGAGCAGGAAATTGAGGAACGCAAGCAAATAGAAGACCAATTACGGCGCAGCGAAGCTAAACTATCAGTCGTCCTAGATAATGCAGGTGCTTGTATTTATATCAAAGATTTGAATGGCACCTACGTCTATGTCAATCGCTTAACTGAGGAATTTTTTGGGTATAGCGCATCTGAAATTATCGGAGCGAACGATTGCAAATTTTTTGCTGAAGAATTTGTTCTAGCTTACAAAGAAACTTGCGATCGCGTGACAAACAGCGGTGTCGTCCATCGCTTTGAGGAAATTGGAATCGATAGTAATGGAGAGTTGCATCACGTTTTATCGACCAAAGTTCCTCTAAAAAATTCTGACGGCGATGTTTATGGCTTGTGCGGTATTTCTACAGATATTACCGAACTCAAGAGGACGGAAGCCGCACTGCGGCAAAGCGAAGAACGAATGCAGGCGCTTTTGAGTGCGATACCCGATTTGATGGTGCGGCATCGGGTAGATGGCACGTATTTAGATGTGGCGGGAAATGAGAGTGCCTTACTGATGCCGCGCGAAGCGCTAATTGGCAAAAAGTTACAGGACACCCCCATTCCCGAACAAATTAAAACCGACTTGCTCGAACGTTTCCAGGCAGCAGCGGCAACCGGAACGCTACAAATTTACGAACACGACCTGCAAAAACCGGATGGCATCTACAGCTACGAAACGCGCATTGTAAACAGCGGTGCCGATGAGGTCGTGTGTCTTGTGCGCGACATCACCGAACGCAAGCGAACGCAAGCCACACTTCAAGAAAGTAAAGAACGGTATCGTACTGTCATCGCAGCGATGGCAGAGGGTATTGTCCTGCAAGATGCTGACGGTGCAATTCGTACTTGTAATAGCAGTGCCAAAAGCATTTTGGGCTTGTCTCGCAAGCAAATGATGGGACGCACTTCTCTCGATCCCGCTTGGCGAGCGGTGCGCGAAGACGGTTCCTCCTTCCCAGGAGAAGAACATCCGGCAATGGTGACGCTGCGAACGGGCAAAGCTTGCTCTAACGTGGTGATGGGAGTCCACAAACCAGATGGTAGTTTTACCTGGATTTCCATTAATACCCAGCCTATATTTCGATCTGATAAATCTCTTCTTAAGGGAGTTGTTTGCTCGTTTGCTGATATAACTGCTCGCAAACAGGCAGAAGAGGCACTGCGACAAAGCGAAGCGCGTTATCGTGCCATTCTTGAAGATCAGACAGAACTCATTGCTCGGTTATTACCTAGTGGCACTTTTACTTATGTCAACGAGGCTTACTGTCAATTTTTTGGCATAAGGCGGGAAGAACTTGTGGGATATAACTACGAACCCGTTGTGCTTGAGGAAGACCGGGAATACATAGCTCAACGCCTCAATCAGATTAGTTGGCAAAATCCCGTTGTTACAATTGAAAACCGCGTCATTGCAGGCGGACAAATACGTTGGACGCAGTGGGTCAACCGAGGCATATTTGATGACAACGCTCAGCTCGTAGAATTGCAAGCCGTAGGAAGAGATATCAGCGCTCGCAAACTTGCTGAAAAAAACCTGCGACGATACGAAAAGATTGTTGCAACTACTACTGATGCAATTTGTTTAGTCGATCGCAACTACACCTATCAAGTTGTTAACCAAGCCTACCTGACTTGGCATCAGCGCCGTCAGGAAGAGATGGTCGGACATACTGTTAGTGAAGTTTTGGGTACAGACCTGTTTGAAACTCAACTCAAACCAAAACTAGACCAATGTTTAACTGGGGAGACTGTCCAATACGAAATATGGGTTAAATATCCCAACGGCGAAGAGAAATTTCTCAGCGCTACCTACGCTCCTTATTTAGAGGCAGATGGCACTGTTTCAAGTGTGGTGGTGAGTCTGCGTAACCTCACCGAACTGAAACAAATGGAAGCAGCGTTGCGGCAGAGCGAATCCACCCTGCGAGCTTTCTTCAACAGCAGCGTCATGATGATGGGCATTGTAGAGCTGTATGAAGATGACTTTTTGCATCTATCTGCGAACCCAGCAACCGCGCAATTTTTTGGCACCACTACAGAGGCGATGCAGAATCACTTCGTTGGCAAATCGGGAATGCCGCGATCGCTCCTGCAACTTTGGCTCAGCCACTACTGGGAAGCTGTAAAAACTCAAGCTCCAGTACGATTTGAATACGCTCACGAAACTCCTACAGAGCAAAAGTGGCTATCTGCCAGTGTTTGCCCGATTACCATTAGCTCTGAGGGCTGTCCAAGATTGTCGTACATTGTCGAAGATGTGAGCGATCGCAAACGCGCAGAAGAAGCACTGCGCCTCAGCGAAGGTCGGCTCAAACACCTGACAGCTAGCATTCCGGGAACCCTTTACTCCTATGGATACTATCCCGATGGTTCGGCCAAGTTTGAATATATCAGTTTCGGTTGCCGAGATATGTTTGAAATTGAGCCGGAGCAGGCGCTAGAAGAGCAAAGTACCCTTTTGAAGCAATTTTCTTCTGAAGACGAACCTAAGCATAAAGAGGCAGTTGCTCGCGCCGTTCAAAACGTGCAACCTCTCACTTCTGAATGGCGCAATATAACTCCTTCTGGAAAACAAAGATGGCTGCGCGCTCAAGCTCAACCCGAATGCCGCGAAGATGGTTCTAAAGTTTGGCATGGGGTGATATTAGATATTACCGATCGCAAACTTGCAGAAGAAAAGCTCAAACAGGCAGAGTATAAATATCGCACCTTAATCGAACAAATTCCCGGAGTCGTTTATATCTCTCCGCTTGAGGCAACAACCGAGGAAGCTTACATCAGCCCGCAACTGCAACAATTGCTGGAAGTTCCTCCAGAAGAGTGGTCTGCTGGCTTTTTTAATAGTTGGGCGAACTACGTCCATCCAGACGATCGCAATCGCGTTTGGCAAGCTGTCAGCACCACGATTTCTACGGGAGAACCATTGAGCGTCGAGTATCGCATGATAACTTGCAATGGCAAAACGCTCTGGCTCAGAGATCGAGCCAATCTCGTTTTTTGCGCTGACGGAAAGACTCAAGTGCTTCAAGGTTTAGCTTTCGATATTAGCGATCGCAAGCAAATGGAGCAAGCGCTGCAACAAAGCAACGAGCGTTTTCAACTAGCAGCATCGGCAGTAAAAGGATTTATTTACGACTGGGATCTCAAGCAGAATATCATTTTACGAACGCGGGGATTGTTTGAACTCGTTGGATACCTTCCTGAAGAAGCTGAAGCTAAGTTCGAGTGGTGGAACGAACACGTTCACCCAGAAGATTTCCCCAAAATTTCTCAGCAACTATCTGAAGCCTTTGCGAACGAAACTCAAAGTTATTACGTGTTGGAATACCGACTTCGCCATCGAGATGGTCACTACGTTTACCTGTCCGATTATGGTACGATCGCGCGAGATGCCAACGGACAAGCAATTCGTGCCGTAGGTCATGCCATAGATGTCAGCGAACAGCAAGCTGCGCTTCGCGAACGCACAAAGGCAGAAGCAGCCTTGCAAAAAGCGCTCCAAGCCGCCCAAGCTGCATCCATCGCTAAAAGCCGCTTCCTATCCAACATGAGCCACGAACTGCGTACTCCTCTCAACGCCATTCTCGGTTTTAGCCAGGTGATGGTTCGCAGTAGTTCCGTTGCCTCTGAGCAAAAAGAACAGCTAAGAATCATCAATCGTAGTGGCGAACATTTGCTCAATTTAATCAACGATATTTTGTCAATGGCTAAAATTGAAGCAGGTCAAACTACGCTCAATGAAAATCGCTTTGACCTGTATCAGCTACTGAACGATTTAGAACAGATGCTCAAACTCAAAGCGATTTCCAAAGGCTTGCAGCTAACTTTTGAACTACCAGCATCAAATAGTCCCCAATACGTGCAAGCTGACGAAAATAAATTGCGTCAAGTTTTAATTAATCTTTTGGGAAATGCCATAAAATTTACTGCTTCCGGTCACATTGCATTGCGAGTGAAAAAGGGTCGGATATCCGAAAAATCTGACCTCCACAACTTCAGATCCAAAACCTATTTGTTGTTTGAAATTGAAGACACTGGCCCCGGCATTGCCCCCGATGAACTGGATAATTTATTTGACCCTTTTGTCCAAACAGAAGCAGGTCGCAAATCGATGCAAGGAACGGGGTTAGGCTTACCCATCAGCCAACAATTTATAGAGATGATGGGAGGAGAAATTGCTGTCAGCAGTCAACTCGGTCAGGGAACAATTTTCACATTTGATATCCTCGCTAGCGAGGTTGCTGAACCTGATGAGAAGAGTTTATCGATTACCCAGCAGGTTATTGGATTAGAGCCAAATCAACCTGTGTACCGCATTCTAGTTGTTGAGGATGTCGAAGAGAACCGTCAGTTGCTCTTAAAAATACTTAAACCGTTAGGATTTGAACTGCGAGAAGCGGTTAACGGTCAAGAAGCGATCGCTTTGTGGTCAACTTGGAAACCGGACCTAATCTGGATGGATATGCGAATGCCCGTCATGGACGGCTACGAAGCAACTAGAGAAATAAAAGCTTTGGAACAGCAAAGTGGAGTAGCTGGAGAGAATCACAACTTACCTGCCAACTTATCACCTACCAACGCAACAAAAATTATTGCTTTAACTGCTAGTGCTTTTGACGAAGATCGAGCCAAGATTATGACAGCAGGCTGCGATGACTTTATACATAAGCCTTTCCGAGAGTCGATACTATTTGACAAGATGGCTCAACACTTAGGAGTCCGTTATCTTTATCAAGAGGATTTGTCGCATAGCTCACCTCAGCCAGCAACACCGAGAAACTTAACACCAGAGGATCTAAATATCATGTCTTCTGAGTGGATAGCACAGTTCCGACAAGAGGTGCTTTGTGGTAACGACCTGTTAATATTGCAGTTAATTGACCAAATTCCCGAAAGCGAGGCAAGTTTAGCACACACCCTCACAGATTTGGTTAATAACTTTCGCTTAGATATACTTTTTGATCTAATCCGAGCATCTATTAATGAATAGTCATCAAGTACCCGCTTCCTTTGGGGATATCCTCATCGTTGACGATCATCCAGACAACCTCCGAGTTTTGTCCGCTATCCTTACCGAGTCTGGATATCAAGTCCGGAAGGCAATTAACGGTCAGCTAGCTGTAAAAGTTGCCCAAAATTCTCCCCCCGCTCTGATTTTACTTGACATCTTGATGCCAGAAATGGATGGCTATGAGGTTTCCTCGTTGCTCAAAAATCATCCACAAACAGCGGAGATTCCAGTAATTTTTATCAGCGCTCTCGATGATGTATTTGATAAAGTAAAAGCCTTTGATGCTGGAGGGGTAGATTACATTAGCAAACCTTTTCAGTCAGCCGAAGTTTTAGCTCGCATTAAAAACCAACTAATTATCCGCAATCTGTATCTCCAACTTCAGAAGCAAGCACAGAAAATCGCCGAGCAAAATACATTGCTACAACAGGAAATTAAAGATCGTAAACAAGCTGAATCTGCTTTGGTCGAAGCTAATATCAAGCTACAGCGTCTCGCCTCTTTAGATAGCTTAACAGGAGTCGCTAATCGTCGTCAGTTCAATGAATCTTTCAATAAAGAGTGGCAACGGATGGCACGAGATCAATTACCCTTATCTTTGATTTTAGGTGACATTGATTATTTCAAAAAATACAATGATACTTATGGTCATTTAGCCGGGGATTTCTGTCTACAGCAAGTGGCTCAAGCGATTAGCCGTGCTATTAAGCGTCCGGCAGATATATTGGCTCGTTACGGAGGTGAAGAATTCGCTGTAATTCTACCTAATACAAAAGCTGAAGGAGCGCTAAAAGTTGCTGAGGCGATGCGGAATGAAGTTCTAAATCTTAAAATTGCCCATGCTCAATCTGCTGTTAATAAATACGTCACCTTGAGTATAGGCGTTTCCAGTGTAGTTCCCCAGGACACCTCGGACCCCTCAATCTTGATTGCTGCGGCTGATAAAGTATTATATGAAGCTAAAGAGCAGGGGAGAAACCGCTCAATTGTGAAAAGTTTTTAATCATTAGACTTTGAGTTCAACTCAACTTGCTTCCCAGATAAATTAATTTAGGTGTTTATACCCATACTCCCCAGATTTTTACCCCATTGAACTGTGGTGGTCACAACTCAAATATTTTTTACATAGGTTCGCTCTAACTACCACCTTTATGATTGATACAATAATTGCAAGTACCCTCAACTTAAAAATTCTCAACATTTCCAAACTTGGCTGGCTCATTGTTGTTATTGTACCTCATAACAGCGGGAACCGTTGTAATTCTCTCTCTGCGTTCTCTGCGTTCTCTGCGGTTCAATAATCAAACTCTATTCCTCAACAAATTTGTTTTTCTCCCAAAACAATCCCGCAGCAATTCCCGCCTGAGAAACTAAAAACAATGCAGCAATTAATAGCTTTTGAAAGCCCGGTGCGTGGAAAAATGGATAAGTTAGCAAATTCAGATAAAATGACGGATGTTGTAGTTTCCCATTAGTCCCGCGTTTCGAGATCATTTGCTGAAACAAAAAAGCACCTCTACCGTAATTGAATTGCTGTTTCCAAAATTTGCGAAGAGTTAATGCGTGTGAGTGATAGACTATAACTTCGGGAGCGTAAATTGCGGCATTGCCTGAATGCAACCACCGATCGCAAAATTCCCGGTCTTCTCCAGCCGCGAGAGAAAAAGTCGTGTCAAAGCCTCCGATTTTTTGGAAAGCCTCAGCCGGAAGGGCAAAATTGTTAGAAGTGAAAAATTGGGCGCGATCGCCAATAGCATTATAGTAACTGTAAAGGTAATCGATAAGTTGCTGGCTGGCAGTAGAATAAATGTTATCCGGCAGCGCGTTTACAGTTCGACCTCCGATTAAGCAATCTGGTGTTTCCACAAATCGCTTTTCCAGATTTTGCAGCCAATCTACCCCCACAGTACAGTCATCGTCTGTAAACACTAAAAATTTGCCTTCTGCGGCAAAAGATCCAGTATTTCGCGCCGTTGCCGGGCCGGAGTTGGGTTGTGTCAGAAGAGTGATATTTAGCTGATTTTGAAAAGGCGAAATTGTATTTTCGACAGAGATTTCGGTGCTATCGTTGACGACAATAACTTGAAATTTCTCGCGCGGATATTCAATCTCAACAAAAGACTGAAGACACGCCGCTAATTTATCGGGGCGATTGTAGGTCGGAACAATAATCGAAAATAGAGTTTTAGCTTGGTTCATGTTCAGTTGACAGTTGACAGTTGACAGTTGACAGTTGACAGTTGACCGCTTTATAGCGACTTCTACGTGGAAGTCCAAGGATTGGAGTAATGAATAGCCTTCTTTTAATTTCCCCCGCTTATGCTTGGGGCTTTAAACCAATTCTTTTTGGTAACTAATAACTTTTAATTTTTCAAGCGATATAGCACCGACTCAGTATTAAAATCTTTACCGAAAACGGGTTGCAGCGGGCCTTGGGCACTTGTCAGCCAAGATAAAGCTTTTCTGGTAGCTGCGTTTGTCTCAGTCAGGGGCCCGAATCCCACAGTCCTAATTTTATTTTGCCGCAGGTTGTCAATCCATGCCGAAAGTCGATCGGCTCTAAATGGTACATATAAAACTTGTCTGTCCAAATTTCTCCCGTAAAACAGGTAGCTGCGCGAACTTAAAAAGAAGCCTATTCTTTCATCGGGTACTGTATTTTTATCAATATATTCGTAAATACCACGATACAGTTCGGTACGTGCAATATCTCGCTTTTCCCTCCAATGACCAATTACTATCAATCCTATACAGACACCAATTATTACTAGGTAAATCGATTTTTTGCGGGTAGGAAATAGATGATTTAGCCATCCTAATGCCGGATTGATTTTTAACCATATCGCAGCCAGAGTCAGTGACAAAATATAAAATATTGGATATGGTAATATATATTGCCAACTGGGGCGTAATATTTTTCCGATATTATTAATAGCTTCTATGGGGTTAGACTTAAAATTGTCAATCAACAAACTCCCCCAAACAATACTATCTCCGGTGAAAGAAGCATTTTTAATATAATCAAAAATTGTGTTGCTAATAATTCCGAACAAACCACTAAAGAAAACCACTACCAGAACAACTAGATTTGGAGTTTTCAAGAAAGTTGCTGTAGCTGCTGCGGCGATGGCGAGTACGCTTAAAAAGGGAAATCCGTATCTGAGGTTAAAACCGAGTATAGGGCTGAGTTGACCGATCGACTCTCCGGCAGTACCGGAGGTGTAAGGTGTAATTATATACAGAATTCCTGTGCTGGCGAGAAGTATAATTAAAATAATATTATTTTGATTAATTATTCTGGTTTTACCCTGGATAAAAGCCAGAGGCGCTGCCAATATCTGAAGCGCGATCGCCAGAAAGGGCAGTTGCAATCTAATGATAATTTGTAAGCCGACAGTTTGCCAGTGGGAAATATTGCTGGGATTAAATTGAGCTGCTAAAGTGCTTTGCCAAATCTTTAGAAGTGGCGAAGCGGGTGGCTGCTGTACCGGAGGTGTTGGTGCAGGTAAGGGAGACGGTAAGGGAACAGGCTCTAAGGGAACTTTAATATCGCCGACTTCGCTGACAGGATAATTGATTTGCAGCAAGTTTCTCGCATACCAAAAACCTCCTAAAAGTAAGCAACAAGCTACGCCCCACAGCAAGACTGGTTTGAGAAAGTGGCTAATTTTAAATTTAGCTGATGTAGATTTTTTATTAACCGCGAATCTTTTAATTTCTAATATTGCTAATCCTCCTAAAAGTGAGGCTGCATAGACTATGCCAGTGATTTTTATTCCGGCTAGCATTCCTACGGCTGCCAAAAATAGGGATAGTTCAGATTGCGCTCTGCTGCTATGATAGGATAAACCAAAATATAAACCCACTGTAAATATTGCAGCTAGCGGTAAGTCTGGCTGAAGGGTGTTAACTTGGTTGAGCATCATCGGTACTGTCAATACTAAAGATGCTGCTGCCATACCGTGAAGTCGGGTTGCTCCAAATTTTACGCTTAATAGATAGACGGCAATTCCCTCAAGTAGCCACGCAATTAGCATAGGAAAAGCTGCTAGAAAATCTTCTCCGAAGGGAAGCACACACAAAGCAGATAAAACGTGCCAATTGTAGGGATATACTCTAGCTTGTTCTTGCTCAAAAATCCAATTTCCAGCAGCATCTAATAATGTCAATGAATTGGTTTGATACCATCGGGCGATCGCAGGTAGGTGAAACCACAATGAGTCATAATTGGTTGTGGGTTTGCTTGCTAGAGTTTCCAACAGCACAACTCCTACAACAGCGGTGGCAACAATAATTAGGGATTCTGAGTAGCCCAAAGGTTGCTTGAGTTGGGGAATCTGCCACTGCGAGAAGGTAAAAGTTTTGTGGTTTTTGGCATAAATCAGAATTAAGCCGATCGCACAAATCAGAATTTCTGCTATAATCACCGCAGTAATATTTAGTCGATCGGCACTTCCTAAAATCAAGCCGATACAAACTTGTGCAATGCTCCATCCCGTCACGAGTACGAGGAGAAAATGGGGAAATGAATAGTTATTGTTTTCTTTCTGATTCTCGAAGACAAGAGACAAGCTTAAGGGAATCGGGCAGACTAGAATAATCAGAAATAAAATTAATTCCCACAAATGCTGCGCTATTAGCATAAGCTGCAAGTTACCATTTTTTATCAGTTTTTCCTCGTTACCCGAAAGAGCCTGGTAACGAGGAAAAGTAACGAACACGCGAGCTCGTTGCACAAAACATAAATTTTCTTGTGGGGTGGGCTTTTCGACCGTTCCACAAGAAAATTAATCTAGGCAATCCCCAATTTTTACCTGTTAGCTTGCTTCTGAGGTTTGGGTTTGACTGCTTCAGTATCTTTGGGCTTAGAAGTGTCAGCTTTTAACAGTTCCGGGAATGGCGGCTGGAGGTTGTGAACTTCGATGTCCATGCCCAGCGGCAGAGGTGGAAGCTGGGGCAGATCGTTTTCCAAATCCTTGAGTCCGCTGGCGGTTTGTATTTCCACCATTTTCGGCATTTGCGGTACTTTGGCGGTTTCCAAACTACCGATCATTTTTGCCAGAGCGAATTCTAGCTGAGAACCCGGATCGATCGCCACCCAACCCTGGTCAGTCATTTGCCGCACCTCGAAGTGGAGGTGAGGCCCTGTAGACATTCCCGTACTCCCGACGCGGCCGATCGTCTCTCCCTGTTTCACGAACTCTCCCGGTTTCACAAACAGTTCCGAAAGGTGGGCGTAGAGAGTTTCCTGAGAGTTTTTGTTGTGGTTGAGAACTACCGTCAAACCGTAGCCGCCCAACCAATCGGCGATCGCCACTTGACCGGCATAGGCTGCCAGTACAGGCGTTCCCATTGGGGCTCCCAAGTCAGTTCCGGTGTGAAACCTGCCGTAGCCCATAACCGGATGAGTCCGCCACCCAAAGGGCGAAGTAATGGCCGAAGCAATAGATAGCGGAAACAGCAAGCTGGTGTTGCCATTTCCGGGCAAGCCTGCGGGACGTGGCGTGAGATTGTAGTAAGCAAAACCGGTATTGCTGCCGCTGCTGACACTAACGGCACCGACTTGAACCGGCCCGAGTCCCATGCTGGGCGCTGGAGGGCCGCCGCCGTAAGATGCAGATCCGGCATAATACGCAGCGTCTGCTGAGTACCCAGTGTCTGCGGAGTAGCCTATGTTAGCCGAGTAGCCGGTGTCTGCGGAGTATACAGCGTTAGCCGAGTAGCGCGGGGGTGCGTAAGCTGATTCCGGCGGGTTTGAACCCCCCCAAACCTGGCTGCCTATTTGTTGAACGGCTTGACCGAGTTTACTCACAGGATTTCCGCTACTATTTCCGGCAACAGTTCCCCGAACCTCGCCCGGAAGGCTTTCTGGCAGATTTCGAGGAGGAGGGGCTGCAATATAGCCGTCGTCTGCGATCGGAGGTTCCTGTCTGTAGTTGGGTTCTCCTGCATCTGCCGTCACCGGCTCGGAAACAGGAGGAGGCGCGCACAAACCGCCTTCTCCTTCGCACCCAGTCGATCGTTCTGCAAACTCTATTCTGGTTGGAGCTTCGTACTCGCTGGTAGCGCCAACGCTGTAGTCTGTTTGATCGATTTCAGCGTGGGCTGGGTTAACTGGCGCTTCAAAAGGCGGCTCCTGGGCCGTCGCTTCTGGCAGGGGAATCAGCGCGGGCTCCGGCAGATAATATTGGGTGGGAGGTGGTTCGCTGGCGTACTCCGGCTCCCAGGCCGGTGCGGCATCGAAAGGCTCCGACGGTGGAACTTCTGCCTGCGGTTCAGGGTAGGGTTCTGGCGACCCTTGGCTGTATTCGGGTTCCGGGGGCGGGAGAGGAGCTTCAAATAATGGCTGGAGTTCTGCTGCGCCGGGGACGGCTTGTTCTGCTGGCGGAGTTTCGGCTTGGGCCCAAACTAAACCTTTGCTGAGCAGTCCCAGACTGGCAAGGCAACCCAGTCCCACCAGCAGTGAGCGATCGGACAAAAGGCGCGATCGAGTCCGGGCGCCTGTAGGGTTCTTTTTTTGCTGTTTGGTGTTCAAAGGGGCTGTTATTTGCTTGTCTGGAACTGGTTTCACGATTTTTTTTCCCAACTCAACAGGGGGCACAAGGATCTCGAAGTCAGGATCGAATGTATGGCAATCCTTGTCTTTATATACAGGCCTAACTGATTTTACCGGGCTTGAGGCAATTTTTTTTGCACATAGAACAAGCTCAAATGCCTTACGCATTCACTTGCGATCGATATCCGGTTTTTTTGATCCTGATGGCACTTGCGTAAAAGTGTCTTAGGGCCACACTGATGATAGCGCTTTGGCGTTCGTCTATGTTAATTAGTTGCCTATATTTGTCAGATTCTGCAAAATTTCTGCGCTGTCGGTCGTCCTGAAATATTGCACCATTCTCAATAATCTTTTCAGGGCGGACTCTCCTGCCCAACCCCCTACTCCCCACAGGAAAATCTACTCTTTGTGGAACAAGCCGGAAAGCCTGGTAAGCGAGAAGGCTGCAAAATGTGAGTTGTTCTAAAACCGCTTACTCATTGCGATTTTTTCCTGAAAGCTGGCCCTGCTTTTAAAATTCGCGGACAAAATTTTTGATTGTTTAGAATACAAGCTAAATGATTCGCTTGGGTAAGGATAGGTTTCATGACTGTAGCTGGCGATCGCTTGACAAATGTTCTAAACTCTGAGTGCTTCGGACAGCCTGACGGTATCAGTTGGGACTGGCAGAGTTCTGAAGGCTTGCCCTATCTGACTTGTAGCTTGCTTTCTCGCTGGTCTCACGGCTTTTTTACTCGCGATTTCTCGCCCCAGGGGCCGATCGAGCTGACGGAAGTTCTCGAACCTGGAGCTAAGGTTTACCGACTTCAACAGGTACACGGCAATGCGGTACTCAAAACCACTGAGTTGTCACCGGTTGTGGCTCAGAAACCGGAAACCGCTGCCCCAAGCTATGCTGAGGCTGATGGCTTGGTTGCCCATCGAGAATTGGAGGCGCTGTGGGTTTGCTCGGCTGACTGTGTGCCGGTGCTGATTGCTGACGATCGCACGGGACTGGTTGCGGCAGTTCACGCGGGTTGGCGCGGGACTGCTGCTAAGATATTACCAGAGGCGATCGCTCAACTTGTGGCACAAGGCAGTCAACTAGAAAATCTGAAGATTGCTATGGGGCCGGCGATCGCTGGAGAGGTTTACCAGGTATCTGTGGAAGTAGCAGCGGAACTGGGAGCCACCATTGCTCCTAAGAGTGCCGTTAGTGCGACAGCAGACGGCATCTGCGAGTTTTTGCATCAACTGCCGGAAACGCCTGTCTTAGCCGATCCAGAACCGGGAAAAGTACGCTTGGATGTTCGCCTCTGCAATGCTCTGCAATTGCAGCAGTTGGGAATCGATCTTTCTCAAGTGGCGATCGCTCCTTTCTGTACTTATTCTGACTCGGCTCGCTTTTTTTCCTACCGCCGCGATCGACTTAAAAAAGTCCAGTGGTCGGGAATTGTGAGTTCCAGCAGGACAAGTCCCTTCTGAGGGCATTTGGCAGAAGGTAAAATTTTAGACGGCCAAGATAAAAATAACAATCTTTGGATTCATTATTTTTTATTTACGAATGCCAAATGCCTTCTAGTTTCTATTTTCGTAAGGTTTGCTGGTTCCTGTTTTAAAGCACCAAAAACTAGCAGCAAAACTTTTGGGAAAGCGGCAGAGCTCCCGCCCCGCTTTCCTCTCTTGTTAAGATTGGTCTATAACGAGAGTCTTCAGCGGGTTATTACCATGAGTGAGCCAACTCCCTATCAACTTCTTGAAGTCGATGAAGATGCTTCCTTTGATGAAGTGCAAGAGGCCCGCACGCGCCTAGCTGAGCAGTACAGCGGTGACAAGAAACGTTTGGAATTGCTCGAAGCAGCTTACGACGCGATCCTCATGGATCGCCTGCGGCAGCGACAGGAAGGGAAAATTAAAGTACCTGAACGCATCCGCTTTCCCGAACGGCTGACTCCCCCACCCCCAAGCTTTACTCCCTCTCCTCCTAGTGGCAGCCCAGCTTGGTTGCAGCGGCTAATCGATACTCCTAGTCGATCGGATATTTTGTGGCCGGCTGGGGTGTATGTGGGGTTAGGCGGACTGAGTATTTATCCTGCGGCTAATGATGGTTTACTACAGTTGACTCTGGCTCTTGGGGTCGGCTCTTGTCTTTATTTTATTAATCGCAAGGAACAAAAATTTGGTCGCGCCGTGCTGCTGACTGTGGCTGGCTTGGTTATAGGCTTGTTGCTGGGAGGATTTTTGGGTTCTTTGGTCAGTCCGGCATTTATAACAACAGAGAAATTTATCGCTTTGTTTACGTTTTTAATTCTGTGGCTGGTCAGCAGTTTTCTGCGATAGTCAGTTGTCAGTTGACAGTTGGCAGTAGTTAATTACTGTTATTAGTTAATTGTTATTGGTTGGTTCGTAGTTTTTAGGTGTTAGTAGTTAGTTGATTGTTACCAATTACTAATTACCAATTAACAATTACCAATAACTAATGACTGTTGACTAATGATTGATGACTGTTGACTACTGACTACTGACTACTGACTACTGACTACTGACTACTGACTACTGACTACTGACTATCTAAAATAATCTCAACTGCTTCGCTCAAATTGTTAGCAATTAAATCCGGTTGGTGCATTTCTAGTTGGGTGCGATCGCGAATTCCGCACAAAACACCAATTACCTTGACACCGTGCGTCTTGGCTGCTATAATATCTGCCTCCGTATCCCCAACCATCCAAGTGTCAGAAGCCGGAGGCAGTTCGGCAAGAGCTTTTGCCATCAGCAGGGGCTTATCTTTGACATCCCCGGTTTTAACGTAATCGTTGGGGAGGCAATAGCGGCGGTTTTCTGGGAAAAAATGCCCTAAATTGCAGCGGTTGAAGGCTTCATCTAGTTCCCTAACGCGGCGCATGGTCATCACCGCTAAGTCTACTCCAGCGCCCTGCACCTTTTCGAGAGTTTCCAGAGCGGTGGGAACTGGTTGATCATAAATCATGTAGGGTAGGGTGTGGACTGTTTGACGGCGTTTCTGGGCAAAATCGCGGGATTGGGCTGCGTCTAATCCTGAGAGGAGGGCGATTTCGGTTTCGGGAACCCGCGCGCGCTTCATGTCCCAAAACTCTGCCTTGGGGAGTTCCCGCACTGGTTGCCCCTCACGTTGAGTCTCGGCGAGACAATACTGGTAAACTCGGTAGTAGCGATCGGACACGTCCATGATCGGGCCGTCAAAGTCGGTAATAAGTCTCAGCATTTAGCAGAGTATTTTTAAGCTTTTATACAAATCCTTCGATACTATATCATTTAAAGGTAACACTTTCTTTACAAAAATTGACACAAATACCCAGGGGAGGTAAGGTCTATAGGAATGGTGCTAATTAAAGCAAACATTTGAATTAAACTGTGCTGTTCCTCAACTTGAGCGGTTGTCAGCCATATCGGGGAATTTAAAATTAAAATGTGCCGCACAAATAGTGTAAACCGCTACATATTGTTCATAAATCTCAACCTCAATCGAGGCTGATTTTGACTTCGTTTTCTCAAAAAAAATTGGTTCAATTAATATTTGGCCCCATTTTTAAAATAAGCAAAAAACTGCTTGGAGAATCCAAAGTGTACTGTTTGCATAAATTAGCCAGCGGTAACAGGTGATGACATTTGCCAGGATAAAAATTCCCATGAGAAATCGCAGCCAAACAACAACTAACTTTACCGGCTAACCTTTGAGAGACATGCTCTACAATAACGAGATGCTTCCCACATTAACTGTAGAGAGCAGCCCCAGAAGTATTAATATTCTTCTTTATAAGCTGTTATCCTTACGCAGGATTGAGTACCTCACAGTCGATCGGGAACTTAAGATTAAAGAAATATCTTTGAAAGTGCAAGATTTTGCCTACATTCATGAGGAAGTAGGCGAAGGAAAAGACGTGCGCGATAGTTTTCCTGAACTAATCGGCATTGAAGGAATCCTTGAAGATATTATTGAAGAACGACAGCAAGATTGTCAGTTAAAATCAATTAGCCGAGTTCTCAAAGACGGATCTTATTTGTATCTAGATTTGTACATTTTTGGTTATAAGGGACAAGCCAATGCTGACAGATTGATTATTTTATGTGAAGATGTGACAGATAGCCTTGGAGGTCAGCCAACTATCTTTCAGGCTGCCAATAAAACAAGTATTAAAGGCGATAAGTTAGCTGCGGCTGGCGATTATATTGACAAAATTATTAATTCCCTAGGGGATGTTTTGTTCGTAACAGGAACATCGGGCCAAATCAAAAAAGTGAATCAAGCTGCACAGCAATTATTTGGGTATACCGAATCGGAATTAATCGGCCAATCCATATCCCTGATTACAGCAGAGGAGGAATTGTTACGCAAAGTCAGCCAGCTACCTCCTGCACTTAAAAGCCAATATTGGCCTCAAGTAAAAGTAGCTTGCCAAACGAAAATAGGTTTAAAGCTGATTGTTGCGTTTTCATGCTCTAATTTTGAGACAAGCACAGGAAGCAAGGATGGAGATAGCGAGGTTATACAAGATTTTGTTTATATCGGCAAAGACATTACCAAACAACAACGCATAAAAAAGTGTCAAGAAGCACAGTATGCTGTTACTCATATCCTGTCAGAATCAACTTCTCTAGATAGCGCAACTCCGAAAATTTTGCAAGCTATTTGCCAAAGTTTTGGGTGGGATTTTGGCGAACTTTGGATGCCGGCAGAGGCGGAGAAAGAAACTAGATTGGGTGAGGAAATAAAATCTGAAACAGATCCGCTTTGGTGCCTGCCACTTTGTTGTCCGATCGAGGAAACTCCTTGTTGGCAGCGGGTGGCAGTTTGGCAGGCTGCGGAGGAAGTTAGGGAGTTTGCCGAAAATGATCAGCAGATTACTTTGGCTGCGGGTGAGGGTTTGCCGGGAGCGGTTTCCAGAAGCGGTTCTACGCAGTGGATTACTGATCTTGTGGGCGATCCCAGTTTCGTGCGATCGCGCTTGGCAGAGGAAGCGGGACTGCGATCGGGATTCGGTTTCCCCATTCACGCTAGGAGCCAAGTTGTAGGAGTAATGACTTTTTTTTGCCGGGAAGAACTGCCACCGGATCAAGATTTACTTCAGATCATAGCTGTGGTAAGTTCTCAATTAGGAGAATTTGTCAAGCGCAAATATGCAGAGCAAGAATTGCAAGAAGCTGAAGCTTCAATCCGATTTTTGTACGAACAAGAAAAACGCCAAAGTGAAGAATTAGCTCGACAAAATTTAGCTTTAGAACAAGCCAAATTAGAATTACAAGCAGCTAACATGGAATTGCAGCGCCTCGCTGCGGTGGATGGATTGACTCAAATTCCCAACCGCCGCTGTTTTGACAAAAAATTGGAGTTAGAATGGCAGTTGATGGAGCGAGAAAAAGAGTCGCTGTCTTTAATTTTGTGCGATATCGATTTTTTCAAACTTTACAACGATCGTTACGGGCATCAAGGAGGCGACGAATGTTTAAAACAAGTAGCCGAGATTTTAGCTAGCAACGCTCAGCGGGCAGGAGATTTAGCCGCCCGCTACGGCGGCGAAGAATTTGCGGTAATTTTGTCGCGAACTGATGTGCAAGAAGCAAAGCGGGTAGCTGAAGCAATTCGCAGCGATTTGAAAGCAGCGGAAATTTTTCATGCTGCTTCCAAGATAAGTAAGTTTATAACTCTCAGTATGGGGATCGCTACTACTGTACCTGCTGCTGGTCTATCGGTGGAGGAGTTAATTGGACAGGCCGATCGAGCGCTGTATCGAGCTAAACTAGAAGGACGCGATCGTATAGTTGCCCTAGACTTGAAAATAGAATTTCAGGGCCAGAAAGGAGTATGTTCTGATGATTGTAAGAAAAGCTAAAATCGCTGACGCACCTGCAATCGCACGGGTGAATCTAGATACTTGGCGAACAGCTTACCGAAAAATTGTACCAGCAGATTACCTCGCGCAACTGTCCTATGAAAAAGCAGAAAGCCGTTGGCAAGAAACCCTGACAAACGTCAAAAATACTGGGGTTTTTGTCTGCGTTGCTGAGAATGAATCAGGAGAAATTGTGGGTTTTGCTGCGGGTGGTTGCGAGCGCACCGGCAAATATGTATATAAAGGAGAATTATTTGCCATCTATATTTTGGAGGAATATCAGCGTCAAGGAATTGGACGGCAACTCGTGAGAACAGTTGCCACAAAATTGGCAGAATTAAGTTTGAACTCCATGCTAGTTTGGGTACTAGGAGACAATTCAGCCTATAGGTTTTATGAATTATTAGGAGGTGAAAAAGTAGACGAACAGGAAACAACTAGAGCAGGAGTTGCACTCAAAGAAATTGCCTATGGTTGGAAAGATATCGCAGTGCTGATTAACACGCCTTTATGACCTAAAAAGTGGAAGCTTTTGTCAATCATCTATTAAACTTCCCCTATTCATTTGTTCGCGTTCAATTGCCTCAAATAAAGCTCTAAAATTCCCCGCACCAAAACCTCCAGCTTGCACCTGTTTGCCGTTAACTAAACTAACTCGGCGCTCAATAATCTCGAAAAAGAAAGTCGGCTCTGCAAAAATTGGCTGGGTAAATATTTGCAGCAGCATTGCTGCTGGAGTATCATCTTGCCAATCTGCCAAAACTTGACAAGCTGCAATTGCTTGCCAATCTGCGGGCAAATAGTCTTGCCGCTGCTGTAATTCGGAGTAGTATGTTGGAGGAACTGGCAGAAAAGGCAAACCACACGATCGCAAATCGGCAACAACACTCACAATATTATTAGTTTGCAAAGCCATGTGCTGAATTCCCGGCCCTCGATTTGCGCTCAAAAACTCTTGAATTTGAGAATTAGCTGATGCCGGTTCATTAATCGGGAATTGCACCCCACCTTCAGCGTGCACCATAACTTGGCTCCGCAAAGCCGATTTCTCAGTCTGAATATCAAAATTTTGCTGCGGTTGAAAACCTAATATTTTTTGATACCAACTAACAGCACTTGACAAATCGCCAGATTCAACATTTAACACTACGTGGTCAATCCGGGTAAACAACGGCAGCTTATCCGCAGCCGATAGCAGTGAATGGCTGCCAATTCGCTCCACGAGCGTATGACTTAAATCGCCCCAGCCTGCGATTTTTGCCCGCTTAAAATAGCCTCCTGCGTTTAGGTCTTCTTGAATCGGTTCCAGGATTTTAGCGCCTTCAGCAGCCGCTCTAGCTACCGCTAATTCAATATTTTTTACCCGAAAACCTACATCGGCAATCCCTGGAGGATGAAACTTCAACCAACTAGCAGCGGGACTAGCGGGTGTCAGAGGCGAAGATAAAACAAAACATACATTGTCACTGCTGACAGCTTCAGTGTGAGTGTGGCTGTTGGCATAACTTGCTATTGATTGAAAGCCTAACTTGCCGACAAACCAGTCGCGGGATACTTTAGCGTTTTCAACGTAAAATTGAATGCGATCGAACTCCATAATCAATAATTGAAAATGGAAACTGAAAAATGGAAAATCTGCTGATTTTCAAGGCAAAATTGCAAGGTAGAGACTGAGTAATGGATATTTTTCATACTTTTTATTGAGCGCCCACTTAATAATAACCTAAAGAGTGAATATCTTAGCTCCCTCTGAAGGCAGAAATAAGTCAGCACTTAAAAGAAAAGACACCCGGTGTCTGGGATAACTTGGGTTTGCCACGACGCCTTCGCCAAAAGGACTTACGCAAAAAACAAATAGTTTGACGCGCGAATTATAGGGGTAAGGTGCGCCAGCCCGTGCACCTACATAATTAAGTGCTGTACAAGTTCTCAAACCTAAAAATATCATAATTTTTCTTGCCTTCAGCTTCCGCTGCGTTCTGCCTTCAAATCATTCCTCAATAGCTAAAAGAACAAATGACTTTCCGGCTGAATATTAATCTCCATAGGCACAGCTTGCGGGTCAGCCGAAAGAGCAAACATAATCGCATTGGCAGCAGTTTCGGTACTCAGCATTTTTGACCTGTCTACCTTCAAACTCACATTATCCCAAAACGGAGAATCCACCCCGCCAAAATAGAATAGCGTAAACTTAATGCCGTAGCGTCGCAGCTCATCTGCCATGCACTTGCTGAAACCAACTACCCCAAACTTTGAAGCGCAGTAAGCCGTTCCCATCGCCATCGAATGCTTGCCCAAAATTCCGATGACATTGCAAATGTGGCCGGATTTGCGCTCTTTCATCAAATTCGCCGCTGCTTGAGACGTGTAAAAACTGCCTTTTAAGTTTAAGTCAAGCATTGCATCTAAATCAGCGGGTTCTAACTTGTTCCACTGCTTGAGAATTCCGGCACCAGCGGCGTTTATGAGGGCATCAATTTGTCCGAAATGTTCCAGAGTTGTCTGCATCAAAGTCTCGACTTGTGGCAAATCAGTGATATCTGTGGGCACGCACAGTACCTCTGTTGCCGAAATTTCGCTAGCTAAAGCGTCTAATTTACTGCTGTCTCTGGCGGCGAGCACTAGCCGCGCACCCGCATCAGCAAGTTTCCGGGCCACTGCTGAACCGATGCCGCCAGTCGCACCCACCACAACCACAACTTTGTCGTGCATATCCCTTTACATTTCTTTACGTCCAGATTGTATGATAACTCAAGTTGCTAGTAATGGGGGTGTTGATATAGCAATCCTTGCAGGAGTCGTAAATTTTTGACCCCACCCCAACCCTCCTCTTATCAAGGGGAGGGAGTAAGAAATTCACAAATTATTTAGGATGGCTATATATTTTAATTTTTAATTAATTGAGGGAAACTTGCCAGCCTTTTTCGGCTTTTTTTAGCTGGAGAGAAGCGCAGGATTGCAAAAATTTAGTAAATTTCCTACCCAGATTAAAATCTTTAATTATTTGGGTAATTTGTTTGCCGTATTGTCGGTGAAATTCGCTGCCTACATTGGAGAGAAATACAGAATTTTCAGGAGAGTTGTCGGTTAAGTCGCCAACTATTTTGACCAGAGCTCTTTCCAAGTCTTCCAGAGAATTAATATCGGTCAAAGTCGCAGGTGCTGGCTGGTGGTTATTCAGATTTTCTTGGTTAAGTATTGGCGGTGGGGGCGATAATCTCACTTCAAAAAGAGTGACATAAGTTTGAGAAGCTTCTGAGGGTTTGTGGAGGACAAAATCGGTGGGATATTTCAGAAAGATATCCCTGGTCTTAGTACCGAGCAAATGATGGGCAACAACTTGATTGAGGACTAAGCCGTAATTTTCTCTAAATAAAGCTGAAACAGTGGAAAGTTTTATCCACTGAGTTGAGGTGCGTTTCTGCTCTTTTTTGATTAATTCTTTGAGCTGAATAACTAATTCTTCGAGAGGTGTAATTTCCGGTATGGTTACAAGGGAATGAGTTTCAACTTGTCCGGTTTTGCTGTTTAAAACTATGATTTTATCTATTTGTTTGCGGACTTGAAATACGGTTAGTCCGTGGGCTTGCAGTGTATTGCTGAGGTGAGTGAGGGCGCGATCGGACGAACAGACAAAAATCTCTTTGGCTGTGGGATAATGTACGAAAATCGATGCGCCGACTGTAGCCATTTTTAAGTCGGCGCTGTCTTTGCCGGGGGGAACGTGAATTAGTTGATAGCCGCGCTGGTGAAATTCGGCATCTTTTTTGCCCATGCTGCGCCAGTTGGCAAAGGCAACTTTGATTTGGATGGGATAGTGGCAAATTCCCTCTAGGAATTTTTCGGTTTCGATGGTGAGTTGCAAGTTTTCGACATCTAGAAGCAAGATAGCAATGCCGATAGGAAGCGAATTTGTTTGATTTGTGGTGGGAGTGGGAGGCTTTGACGAAACCGAGTTTTGTGATTTAGGTGGTGCTGTTTGAGATTGGGCTAGCTGCTGAATTTTGGCACATAATTTGCTGAATTGAGGTGAATTAACGAATTCTGGAATCAGCAGAATTTGTAGGTATTTTTTTGCAGTCAGCAGCAGGGAATCAGTATCGCTGGCTACGCTGAAACTTTTTGCCAATTTTCCAATCAAAACTGACTGAAAATCAGGTTTGGCCCAGGGGGTTTTCCTGTATTTTTCAGTTATCCATTCGGGATGCTGTTCCTGAATGGTAATTAGGGTTTGAGCTATATAGCGACTGATGACGCTGAATGCGGGAGATTCTTGAGTCGCAAGCTCGGAAGTTCGATCGGGCATGGCCCTCTACAATGCGGGATGCTGTTTCAATTTATCACACTTCTAGTTTCTCGCCGGGAGTCGGACGATCGCCCGCCAAATTAAACCGACGGCAATCAGTGCCAATCCTGTCAGCCAAATTTCCCTCTCCACCCAGAAAGCCAGAAACAGACAATTCCCCAAACCCACCCAAGCCAACCACTGCGGATAAAGCCTTTCGGCGTGGGAAAGTTGCAGCGCGGCGAGGTTGGTGATAGCGTAGTATATCAAAACACTAAAAGCGCTAAATGACCAAGTGGTTTTGACATCGCCGACGAGGATTAAAAGTGCGATCGTAACTTCGACAACCACCACAGCCACGTAGGGAGTTGTCCCCGAAGGATTCAACCGCGCCAAGACTCTCGGCATATCCAAGCGCCGCCCCATCGCCAGCCAGATGCGCGACAGCCCTAAAATTAAGTTCAGCAAAACTCCCAACATAGCGGTAATTGCGCCGACGGCTAGCAGTTGAGAAACTCCCGGCATTCGGAAACTGCGGGCGATGACTTCCAAGGGTGCAGTCGTGCCCCCTGGTTGTAAAGACAATTTATCGGCTCCCCCCGCGCCCGCGACAACTACTGCTACTCCCACGTAAAGCAGCATTGTCAGCACCAAAGTTAAAATTATGGCTTTGGGAATGGTTTCCCTCGGTTCCCGCACTTCCTCGCTCATTGTGGTGATGCGGGCGTAACCGCTATAAGCGACAAACATCAGGGCGGTAGCCTGGAAGATGGAGCCGATCGAGCTATCATTCTGTACGGTGGCCATTTCCCACCTTACCTCTGGCAAACCGACAGCAACAAACACCGCTAAGGATAGGAGTGTAACTGAGACTATGGCAGTATTTGCAATATTCGATCGCCTAATTCCCGTCAATACAATTAAAGTGAGGGCGGCGAGGGCGACTAAAGCTGTTAGGATCAGGTAAGTGCGATCGGCTACACCAACTGCATTTAAAAAATACCCCGCAAAACCTAAAGCAGCAGTAGCCGCAGAAGCCGTTTTCGCCAACAAAAACATCCAGCCGGCCGTGAAACCCAGCCAAGGATTGAGATATTTGTAGCCATATTCATAAGTACCACCGCTAACAGGATGATTTGCCGCTAATTGAGCGCTGTTAAGGCCATTGCAAACAGCAACAAAAGCTGCAATACCTACAGCCAAAATCACTCCTGGCCCAGCAACTTCCGCAGCCATGCCGATACTCACAAATACTCCGGTACCGAGGATTGATCCCAGGCCCATGAGAGTTGCGCCGAAAATACCCAACTCTCGCTTCAGAAGTGGTGAAGACATAAATATAGCAGGCAAGATGCCTGCACAAAAATATTTGTTTGTTGTGGAACAGGCATCTTGCCTGTTCTGAAGATATAACTATAGCAGGCAAGATGCCTGCTCCACAAAAATATTTGTCTGTTGTGGAACAGGCATCTTGCCTGTTCTGAAAGAGGTTCAAGATGTAAGTATTAACCGAAACGGCCTTGAATGTAATCTCTCGTACTCGAATTGCCCGCAGAAGTAAAAATCTTACTTGTCGGCCCAAATTCAACCATGCGGCCGATGCGACTTTCATCAGTATTAAAAAATGCCGTGTAATCAGAAACACGAGCAGCCTGCTGCATATTGTGCGTCACAATCACAACAGTTAACTGCTGCCGCAGAGTCTGAAATAACTCCTCAATCTTCATCGTTGAAATCGGATCTAGAGCAGAACAAGGTTCATCCATTAGCAAAATTTTCGGCTTCACAGCCAAAGCGCGAGCAATACAAAGTCGCTGCTGCTGTCCCCCCGAAATCCCTTGAGCACATTTCTTCAAATCGTCTTTGACTTCATTCCAAAGCGCCGCACTTTTGAGTGCAGATTCCACAATTTCATCTAATTCTGCTTTGCTTTTGCGACCAAAAATCCTCACACCGTAAGCAATATTATCGTAGATGCTCAGCGGAAAAGGATTCGGTCTTTGAAACACCATCCCAATTTGGCGTCGCAAACTATTAATATTTACTTTGGGGCTGTAAATATCCTGTCCAAAAAACTCTACTCTTCCTTTAATTTTAACCTTTCCCTCCAATTCACCAATCCGGTTGAGAGCTTTGAGAAAGGTAGATTTGCCGCAACCTGAAGGTCCAATAATAGCCGTAATTTGCGGATGAGGGATATTCATCGATAAATTTTCTAAGACTTTGTGAGTTCCGTAATAAAAACTTAAGTCCTGAACCCGCAGGGCTGGCATTGCATTGGGATCTATTTCCGGCGTAGCCTCGTCTAAGAAGTGATGTGTATAGTCTTCGGATTTCAAGTTAGCTTTAGGTTTCATTATTTGCCTCGTTATATTGTTAATATTGGACTTAAAGATGCACTTGAGTTATTTAATTATCGGTTTTGCAAGCGTTTCCGAGTTACTGTACGGGATGCGACGCTAGCAATCAAAACCATGCCCAAAAGCACAGAGGCAGCAGTCCACGCCAATTCGTTCTGCTCTTTGTAGGGAGAGCTGGCGTAGCTATATATTAATACTGACATAGAAGGAGTCGGAGTCAGGAGTGTTTCGGGAATTTCTTTGAGTTTTGAGATAGTTTCTGCACCTATGGGAGACTGCATTATCTCGCCCAATTTATCAACTAAAGGAGGCCAAAATTGACTCGACAACGCCGTTACAATCAACGGTGCGGTTTCGCCGGCGGCCCGGGAAGCAGCGAGTAAAATACCTGTGGTAATAGTTGGAAGTGCTGAGGGTATGATAATGCGAAACATAGTTTGAAAGCGTCCGCCTCCCAAACCAGCAGAAGCGAGGCGGTAAGAAGTAGGCACTAATTTTAATGCTTGTTCTGTTGTCAGGGCAACAACTGGAAGCATGATGATGCCGAGGGCAAAACCGCCTGCTAAGGATGAAAATGCTTTGGTGGTAACGACAATTAGGGCGTAGGAAAAGACGCCAACTACGATCGAGGGAACGCTGCTGAGAATGACGGTGATAAACCGAATACTATTGGCTATCGCTTTGTTTTCTATACCAAACTCCGACAAAAATATTCCCGTCATTACGCCTATGGGTACGCTGATCAATGTCGCAATTCCTACCATTAAAGCAGTGCCGAGAATCGCATTTGCAAAGCCGTTGGGCTGGTCTTCAACTCCGACGGGTGCTGGTAGAGACACTAGCACTTCCCAGCTCAAATGTGTCAGTCCTTCCCCCAATATTTTGTATAAAATAGCAAACAATGGGAGCAGGGCGAGAGCTGTCAGAGCGAAAGCGATAACTGTCATTCCCCAACTGAAAAAAGTTCGACTTAGCGACAGGGGGTTGTTGATTTCTGCATCCAGAATACTGTTGGAATTTTGTGCTTTAGTCATGCGATTTGAGATTTGAGATTTTAGATTGAACCAGCGGGGCAATCTGGCGGCGCGGGTTGCGATCAAATTGCTTTCGATGATGTTAAGTTTTAGCTTTTTTGGCGCCGATTAGCTGAACCAACAATACTGCGATCGCATTTACCAACAAAGTGATCACAAATAAAATTAAGGCTAAATACATCAAAGCGCCGGTGTGCAGCGGTTCGACAGCTTCCCGAAATTGACTTGCCAAAACAGCAGGAATCGAGTAGCTGGGAGCGAGCAGGGATGGGTTAATTTGAATCGAGTTGCCAATTACCATTGTGACTGCCATTGTTTCGCCTAAAGCGCGTCCCAAGGCTAATATGGTGGCGCCGATAATTCCTGAACTAGCTGCTGGTAATAATAGCTTGAATATTGTTTCCCAGCGGGTGGCACCGAGGGACATGGAAGCACTGCGTAAATCTACTGGAACTGACATCAATACATCGCGGCTGATGGCGGCTACTGTGGGCAAAATCATAATTGATAACAGTATTCCTGCAGGCAGCATCCCGGGGCCTAAAGGTTCGCTGCTGAACAGGGGAAACCAACTGAAATTATCGAATAAGGACTGCTGCAATGGCAACAAAAAGGGAATCAAAACAAAGATTCCCCACAGCCCAACTATCACGCTGGGAATAGCCGAGATTAATTCAACCATGAATCCCAAGGGCGATCGCACCCAAACGGGTAAGAAGTTCTCGCTAGTAACTATAGCTACTGACAGCCCTAAAGGAAGTGCGATGATTATGCCGATCGCAGAACTAATTACAGTACCGTAAATAAACGGCAAAGCCCCAAACTGCAACTCGCCGATATCCCACTTGGGATTCCACAAGAATGAGAGTCCAAATTCGCTAATAGCAGGCAAAGCATCTTTAAAAATTACCGCACTCATCCAAAATAACGTGCCGGCTGTCGCTAGGGCAAAAACCCATACAAATAGTGTAAATACTGACTCCATCCATAGACCTTCACCAGCAGTATCTGTCAAATCTACTTCTGTGTTTATTACTGTCGGTTTGCGAGTCAACTTATTCCGTTTTTTTGAAATATTTGTCATACCGAAATTAGTGCGTACACAGTGAAATATTTGTTTAAAGGACGAAGAATTATAATGGGCTGGGTGCGCCCTGCGAACCTGGTTTGTAAGGTACGCAGGGCGTACCTTACACAGTAAATTTAGCGCACATTAACCTGATAATTTATGAATTTTGAGTCATACATTTAACTCGTCAACTCATAACCCCGTGCGATCGCCGGAATTAACCTCTGGCAATCACAGTCTGATTAACTGCTTGAACCACCTTTTGAGCTGTAGCTGAAGGAATTGTAGTAAACTCTAGCTGTTTGTTGATACCTTGACCTGTAGTCATCACCCAATTAACCATCTTTTTAATAGCCTCTGCTTTCGCAGCAGGATACTGTTTGTAGATTAACAGCCAAGTCAAACCAACAATGGGATAACCGTCGTTAGGATTGCCTTCTACTAAGCGGAAGTCTGCGGGGAATGTTTCCCCTGCGAAAGCTTTCTCTGCTTCGGCCAAGCTAGGATCTACAAACCGACCAGCTTTATTTTGAATAAATGCTGTTTGGAGATTGTTTTGCCGAGCAAAAGTATCTTGAACGTAGCCGATCGCACCCGCTGTATTTTTCACCAAAGCAGCTACGCCGGGGTTCCCTTGACCCCTGACAGCGTTTTCTGGCCACTTCGGTTGCGCGGCAGCTTTGATGGTGCTACCAGTTGCCTGCAAGTGATTAGCAAAAATAAAGCTAGTACCGCTGCTATCTGCCCGTACAGCTACTCGAATCGCAGTATTTGGCAAGCCTTTAGCTTGTCCAGAAATTCCGGCTATTTTAGGATCATTCCAGCGAGTAATCTTCCCTTCAAATATGCCTTTCATGGCATCATTACTTAGCCTCAGATTCGTCACTCCGGGCAAGTTGTAAACAACTGCAACAGCGCCGCCAGCCGTGGGAACAGCTATTACACCCCGCTTTACCTCAGCGATTTGTGCAGCAGTCATCAGCGCATCACTGCCTGCGAAATCAACAGTGCCTGCAATTAATGCTTTGATACCAGCACCGCTGCCAGTTCCTTCGTAGTTTACAGTAATTTGATTTGCACTTCTCATCTGAGAGAAGTAGCGATCGTAAAGAGGTTTGGGGAAAGTTGCTCCCGAACCGTTTAGGGTAACAGCAGCTACAGCGGAACTAATCAAACTTAGCGAAAATGCTGCTGCTGCTAGTGTCACTATAAAACTACGTCGCCAACGTCCTGTGAAAAAATTCATATTCCTCCTCTCCCTTAATAGCCGACTTTGCAAATCTCCTCCATAGGATAGACTGAAACCCCCAAGGAAAGAGCTTTAATAGAATAAGCTTGTTTTAAATTTTGGTTAATAGTAGATTAACTAACAATAGAATAAGCTTTGTTTAAATTATGGTTAAGAGTATTGCAAAGAAAAATTAGCTAAAGTCAATTTTTGATGAATCAGAGAAATACCAAGTCATACAGTAACGATAACAATAGAAATTTATTGAGCGATCGCCCGATCGCCCCCACCCCGCACTCCATCCCCCGATAGCCGCATAATAGTAGGGGCACTTAATATTTCTTTAACAACAATGGCTAGAGACTTGCGGGGATTCCTAAAACTACTCGAAGAACGGGGACAACTGCGCCGGATTAGCGCCTTAGTCGATTCCGACCTCGAAATTGCCGAAATTTCCAACCAAATGCTGCAAAAAGGCGGCCCTGGATTGCTGTTTGAAAACGTCAAAGGGGCCGAATTCCCCGTCGCCATTAACCTGTTGGGCACGGAAGAGCGCGTTTGCTGGGCGATGAACATGGAAAAGCCGATCGAACTAGAAGAGCTCGGCAAAAAACTGGGAATGCTGCAACAGCCAAAACCGCCGAAAAAGATTTCCCAAGCGATAGAATTCGGCAAAGTCCTGTTCGACGTAGTGAAAGCCAAACCCGGCCGCGACTTTTTCCCAGCTTGTCAGCAAGTGGTATTTGAGGGAGAAGGGCTGGATTTGAACAAAATCCCGATGATTCGCCCTTATCCCGGAGATGCGGGCAAAATTATCACCCTGGGTTTGGTAATTACCAAAGATTGCGAAACGGGTACGCCGAATGTGGGGGTTTATCGGTTGCAGTTGCAGTCAAAAAACACGATGACTGTACACTGGTTATCGGTGCGGGGCGGGGCGCGACACTTGCGGAAAGCGGCGCAGGCTGGTAAAAAGTTGGAAGTTGCGATCGCCCTTGGAGTCGATCCCCTGATTATTCTCGCTGCAGCAACGCCAATTCCTGTAGATTTATCGGAATGGTTATTTGCCGGACTTTACGGCGGTTCCGGCGTGCAATTGGCGAAGTGCAAAACCGTAGATTTGGAAGTACCGGCGGACTCGGAAATCGTGTTAGAAGGAACGATTACGCCGGGGGAAGTTCTGCCCGACGGGCCCTTCGGGGATCACATGGGTTATTACGGCGGTGTGGAAGATTCGCCGTTGGTGCGGTTCCACTGCATGACGCACCGCAAAGACCCGATTTATCTGACGACATTTAGCGGGCGGCCACCGAAAGAAGAAGCAATGATGGCGATCGCGCTTAACCGTATTTATACCCCTATTTTGCGGCAGCAAGTATCGGAAATTGTCGATTTCTTCTTACCGATGGAAGCGCTGAGTTATAAAGCCGCAATTATCTCGATTGATAAAGCATATCCCGGTCAAGCGCGCAGGGCTGCTTTAGCATTTTGGAGTGCATTACCGCAGTTTACTTACACTAAGTTTGTGATTGTTGTCGATAAAAGTATCAACATTCGCGACCCGCGTCAAGTAGTTTGGGCAATTAGTTCTAAAGTCGATCCGGTTCGGGATGTATTTATTCTGCCGAATACGCCCTTTGATACGTTAGATTTTGCCAGTGAAAAGATTGGTTTGGGAGGCAGAATGGGGATTGATGCTACTACGAAGATGCCACCGGAAACGGATCACGAATGGGGGGAAGTTTTGGAGTCCGATCCGGATGTGGCGGCGATGGTCGAAAGGCGTTGGGCTGAGTATGGTTTGGCAGATTTGAATTTGGGAGAAGTCGATCCGAATTTGTTTGGATATGAGATGAGGTAGGGAAGCGAAACAATGTTGTCTCCTGGCTTTTTTGAGTAAAATACAATTTCTCAATTGCTGACAATACAGTAGGGACACAACAATGTTGTGTCCTGGTTTTTTTGAGTAAAATACTAGAAACACAACATTATTATGTCCTTAGACCATCAACTCTCTTTGAGTCTTCACGAGCATTATTTTTTCTTTACTGTTCCAAAATCTCAACTAAATCTTCGATCACAATATCAAACACGCGAGCCATTTTGTTCAAATCCGTATAATCTACAGTTGCCAGCTTGGGAGAATGGGCATAGCTTCTAACCGTACTGTCAGGAATGCCCGATCGCTCAGAAACTTCTTTTAATGTCCAACCCTTCTCTTCGGCTAGTTCTCGAACCCGCAACCGAATTAACCCCATCTTCCCGCTGACAAATCAGTTTACCGTTCCAAAACCTCAACCAAATCTTCGATCATCAAATCGAAGACAGCAGCAAGTTTTTGCAAAGCCGTATAGTCTACCGTTGCCATTTTGGGAGCTTGGGCGTATTTTTTAACCGTGCTGTAGGGAATTCCCGTTCTGTCAGAGACTTCTTTCAGCGTCCAACCCTTCTCCTCAGCTAGTTCTCGAACCCGCAAACGAATTAGCCCCATCTTGCCGCTGATAAATCAGTTTACTGTTCCAGAATTTCCACTAAATCCTCGATCGCAATCTCAAAAGCACGAGCCATCTTGTCCAAAGCCGTGTAGTCAACAGTTGCCATACCTGGAGAACTGGCATAGGTGGCGATCGTAGTGTATGGAATACCCGTTCTGTTGGAGACTTCCCTGAGAGTCCAACCCTTCTCTTGAGCGAGTTCTCGAACTCGCAGTCTAATTCGTCCCATTCCGCCCTTGACAATTACGACTACTCGTAATTCAATGATTATACAGTTAACAGCGATCGCCCCGTGACCTGAGAAATCTAGAGCGATCGCCTTTCTTCAACCACCCACAAAAGTGGGAAGGATTTTCCTATGATACCAAAACAATCGACTTATCGCGATCGACTTCAACCTTGGCATCTAATTCGCCACCTCCCCAACTGTCAGCGGTTAACAGTCGCCCGTTTCGCCCGCCGCCCCGATGCCGAATCTTACCTAAATGCACTGCGCCACTTAATGCCCGCAGTCCCGCATACAATTGTGTTCGTAAATGCGGTGTCTGTGTTGGATGAAAACAGCGTGTCAATTCCGATGCAATTGTCGATCGAAGTTTAAGCGTTGAACAGTGCGAACAACAGATAAGATGCCGGTTCCACAAACATTAAAATATGTTGTGGGGTGGGCATATTGCCCGCCCAAGAAACAGGCAAGATGCCTGTTCCACAAATATTCAACTAAACTAGAAATAGATTTGAGTCAAGGAGTCACATCAATGCCATCTCCCTTTCCCGGTATGGACCCGTATTTAGAGCATCCTGAACTCTGGCCTGCCCTACATCACTTGTTAATTAGTGAAATTTTTAGATTTTTGTCTCCCCAACTGCGTCCTAAGTATTTAGTCTCGTTGGAAGTGAGAATCTATGAAACCGCTGACGACAATTTATCAATTGGCATTCCTGATGTAAACGTAATTCAGCCCAGAACTACAACCGAATTAATCACATCAAACGTAGCCGTTGCAGCGCCACCCACACAACCCTTGACAGTAAATATTCCCATGCCCTACCAGGTTCGGGAAGGCTATTTAGAAATTAGAGAAAGAGGAAACCAAGAATTAATCACCCTGATTGAAATCCTCTCGCCTAGCAATAAGCGCCCAGGAAAAGGACGACAAATGTACGAAGAAAAGCGAGAAGAAATTTTATCCAGTCGCACTCATTTAATTGAAATAGATTTATTGCGGCGCGGTCAAAAAATGCCAGTTATTGGCAATGACATTGAAAGCCACTATAGCGTTCTCGTGTGTCGGGGAAATCGCCGTCCCAGAGCAGATTTGTACGCTTTTAACGTGCAGAACCCGCTGCCTGCCTTTCCTCTGCCGCTGCGATCGGGTGATACTGAACCTGTCATCAATTTGCAGGAATTATTCACTCAAATTTACGACATAGCAAGTTACGACCTCAAGATAGATTATCGCAACTGGGAAGTCATACCACCGCTGTCAGAAGCCGATACAATTTGGGCAGATGCTTGGTTGCGCGATCGGGGATTGCGAGATTAATTTGCCGTGCCGCCAAAATCTGGTTAAATACCCTATTTATTTCTTAGTCTGCGGAGGCAGACTTCGTTTGACTTGCAGAACAATTTCCCTCGCAGAATGACTTAATTCTCAAATTGCTTGAGGGCTAAACATCTTGACTTTGCATCAACCGCTGCTTCAAACGCGCCGGATCTCCCCGATCGACAACTTGGCCCTTTTCCAACAAAAAAGCCCCATCACAATAATTCAACTCATCCAAACGGTGAGTCACCCACAAAGCCGTAATCCCGCGATTTTTCACCAACCGCTGCACCGCCGCCACCAAATCCAACTGAGAATCCGGATCTAACAAAGCCGTCGGTTCATCCAACAGCAGAATTTCGCAGTGACGGGCGATCGCCCCAGCAAGAGCAATTCGCTGCTTCTGGCCCCCACTCAAAGCATAAATCGGCCGCCGCTGCAAATCCAGCAAATTCACAGCCTCCAAAGCCTCCGCCACCCTCTCCCGCACCTGAACGTTAGAAAGCTTTTCCTCCACCAAACCAAAAGCCACATCCGCACCCACCGTCGGCATAACCAATTGGTGATCGGGGTTTTGGAACACAAACCCCACCCGCCCACTCAGGTCAATTTCCCCCGACTGGGGGTGCAGCAGCCCAGCCATCAGCCTCAACAGCGTAGACTTGCCGCTGCCGTTAGTGCCCAAAAGCATCCAAAACTCGCCCTTGGGTACATCCAGAGAGCAACCTTGCAACACTCGATCGCCCGACGGCCAGCAAAAACCCAAATCCCGCACAGCAACGGCTGATTGGCTCATATCGGCACCAACACCCCCAGCCCTCATTCTGCTGTCATCGAGACAAAGCCAGGGGATCTGCCTGTAGATGACGCCCCCGATTTCTGAGAAACCACCACCCCAGAAATCTCACTGCTGAGTACAGCCACCTTTTTCTCAGGGTTTTTCTCGCAGGTGAGTTCCAAAATTTGCGGTTGGGAGTTGCGAATCGCCGCCAGTACCTGCTGGTAAACAGTCTCAGCGTCTTCCTCCAACTTCCGCTGCACCGACAGCGAGACGGGCGTATTTTTCACAATGATGTCAATGCTGAACATATAGTCTTAAAAACCTAAGTTTGGAGCTCTATCCTCAGTATATATATAGGACTTACCCACGGAAACCCAGTTTCTTAGAAAAATCAGAGGTTGAGGGCGATACATCTACCAAGCCACCGGGCTTCTGACGCAAAGCGCAGACACTCCTATATAGTAGTATTTCCCCAATGCAGGGCAAGGACTTCGGGGACTTCGAGGACTTCGAGGACTTCGGAAAAATCAATAGCCGGAAGTTTTTTATGAAAAACTTGCTCTTGTAAAGAATTACCTCTATAATCGTCAATACGGTAAAGAAAAGTAAACTCTGTTCATAATCCAACTTGTTTTCTGCTAAGCAGAGGCAACGGTTAGAGACTAATGACTAGAGGCAGATCCGTTGTAATTATATCCATTTGGAGATTTGCGTAAATGACAATCGCAGTCGGACGCGCCCAGACCGAAAGAGGCATATTTGATGTCCTCGACGACTGGCTCAAACGCGATCGCTTCGTCTTCGTAGGCTGGTCTGGCATCCTGCTATTCCCCTGCGCCTACCTAGCCATCGGTGGCTGGTTAACAGGCACCACCTTCGTCACATCCTGGTACACCCACGGTTTGGCAAGCTCCTACCTCGAAGGAGCCAACTTCCTCACCGTAGCAGTCTCCACCCCAGCCAACAGCCTCGGACACTCCCTGCTGTTCCTGTGGGGCCCCGAAGCACAGTGGGACTTCACCCGCTGGTTCCAACTCGGTGGGCTGTGGACATTCGTAGCCCTCCACGGCGCCTTCGCACTGATCGGCTTTTGCCTGCGTCAGATTGAAATCGCCCGTTTGGTAGGCATCCGTCCCTACAACGCCCTAGCATTCACCGGCCCCATCGCCGTGTTTGTGTCGGTGTTCCTGCTTTACCCCTTGGGTCAATCAGGCTGGTTCTTCGCCCCCAGTTTCGGCGTCGCAGCAATTTTCCGCTTTTTGTTATTCCTGCAAGGCTTCCACAACTGGACGCTCAACCCCTTCCACATGATGGGCGTTGCAGGCATCTTGGGCGGTGCG